>JBLHFL010000115.1:0-6916 GCA_047618105.1 Granulosicoccus sp. | reverse complement strand
GTATGGTTATCGTGAAATTCGTATGCCCATCGTCGAGCCAACCGAGCTGTTTGCACGCGGCGTGGGTGAGCACACCGATATTGTCGAAAAAGAAATGTATACCTTCAGCGATCGCAACGGCGATAGCCTGACCCTTCGGCCCGAAGGCACCGCCGGTTGTGTGCGCGCGGCCCTGGAGCACGGTCTGCTTTATAATCAGATTCAGCGGCTCTGGTATCAGGGACCGATGTTTCGCTACGAGCGGCCGCAAAAGGGTCGTTATCGACAGTTTTTTCAGATTGGTGTCGAAACCTTTGGCATGGCTGGGGCGGATATAGACGCCGAACTGATATTGCTGACCCATCGACTCTTTACCCGACTGGGCGTGCTCGGCTCGTTGACGCTGCACATCAACACGCTCGGCAGCAGTGAGGCGAGGGCACGTTACCGCAAGGCTTTGGTGGATTACCTAGAAGGCGTCAAGGATCAGCTCGATGACGACAGTCTGCGCCGTCTCTATGTGAATCCGTTACGGATTCTCGACAGCAAGTCGGCCAGCACCCAAAAATTGCTCAATGCCGCGCCGGTGTTCGATGACTATATCGATGACGAATCGCGGCTGCACTTCGCCGATCTACGAGCTCGACTCGACGCGAACGGCATTGCCTACCAGGTGAATCCGCGTCTGGTACGCGGTCTCGATTACTACACCAAGACCGTCTTCGAATGGATGACCGATGCCCTCGGCGCCCAGGGTACCGTCTGTGGCGGCGGTCGCTATGATGGTTTGGTACCGATGTTGGGCGGTAAAGAGACCCCAGCGTCCGGTTTTGCCATGGGTATTGAGCGGATACTGCTGTTATTACAGGCCGTTGATGCGGTGCCGGCCAATATTGAGAAAACGCTGGATCTGTTCCTAGTTGTTGCCGGCGAGCAAGCCGACGCCGTCGCGCAGGTTCTGGCCGAACAGATTCGCACCGAAATGCCGGCCGTGCGCCTGCAAATGAATTGCGGCGGGGGCAGCTTTAAGAGCCAGATGAAGAAAGCCGACAAATCCGGTGCCGCGGTGGCGTTGATCCTTGGCGACGATGAAGCCCTGGAAAAAAGGGTCCAAGTCAAAGATTTACACGGAAATATCGCCCAGCAGTCCAGTTCATGGCACGAATTGGCTGAAGTCTTACGGCAACTGGGGCTATAATGCTCCGCTGAATTAATTGCGATTATTAACCCGCGGCCGCAACGCCCGGTTTGAACGATATAAGCCGGGCGCAGTACCGGCACTTTTGTATTTTTGGGAGTATCAAGCGTGTACGAAACCGATCAGGAACAAATTGAAGCCATCAAAGGCTGGTGGAACAAAAACGGCAATTGGGTTATCGGCGGTTGCTTAGCCTTTATTGTGTCTTACGTTGGTCTCTATCTGTATCAAGATTCCGCCCAAACGCATCGAGTTGAGGGTTCTAAGGCCTATGAGCAGTTGCTCGTCAACCTAACCAGTGAGACACCCGATAGCGAAGCGCTCGCAGCTCAGATCGCGTTGCTGAAAGGCGAATATAAGGATTTGGGTTACGGCGTAATGGCGGCCTTACAAGAAGCCAAGGTGGCAGTCGATGCCGGTAAGTTGGAAAGCGCCTTGCCCGCACTGGACTGGGCCGCCAAAAACGCTGAATCCGAACTGCTAACCGTTATCCTCTATCGTAAGGCCGTGGTGCAATATGCCCTGAACGACCTCGATGGTGCCTTGACCAGCCTCAATGCTATGAGCGGAACTGGCCATCAGACCCTGAGTTTTGAATTGAAGGGTGACATCTTATTGGCTCAGGGTAAGCCTGATGAAGCCCGCAAAGCCTACAAGGCCGCGCTGGATCTGAGTTCAGAACAGGATATCAATAATCCATATCTGCAATTAAAACTGGACGACCTAGCCGTTGCTGAATAAGAAATACAGCGTGCGCGTTCTGGGTTCAATGTTGATCCTCTTGACCCTGACCGCCTGTGCAAACAGCGGCATTAAGGAAACGCCCGTTGCCATGCCAGCGCAGTTGCCGAGCGAGGCCGAACTCCGGGTCGACTGGTGGCATCTCCTGGGCGATGAGCAGGGCCGCAAGGCCTTTGGTCAGTTGCGTCCGAGCGTGTTCGCCGGTCTGGCTTATGTGCCCTTGGCCTCAGGCCAGGTGGTCGAGCTCGACGCAGCAGGCTCGATTGTGCGCCAAACGCAGGTGAGCGACAGTTTGTCGGCGCCTCTTGCGGTCGATGCGCAACAGATGGTGGCGATTACCGGTGAAGGCCTAGCGCTCTTGTTGGACCGAGACTATCAGCAGCTGTGGGCCTTTAAATTGAATGCTCTGGCAACGGAGCCGGCCCTACTGACGCCCGATCGGGTATTTATTCAAACCATCGACGGCCGACTCAGCGCCATCGAGCGCATCACCGGTCGTCTCTTATGGGTCTTTCAAGACGCTGAGCCCGATTTGACATTAACCGGCACCAGCGGCCCGGAACTGATTCGCACGAGCAGCGGTGAGGCCGTAGTGACCGGTCTGGCCAATGGTAAGATCGTGGCCTTAAGCACAGTTGACGGATCGGTTATTTGGGAATACCGCATAGCCCGCTCCAGCGGAAAAACCGACATCAGTCGGTTGGTCGATGTCGACGCCCATGTCACGCTGGTCGATGAACGCTTGTTTGTTACCGGTTATCAGGGTGACCTAGTGGCCATTGAAACCGCCACCGGGCGGGTACTACAGGCGACTGGCTTGTCATCCTATCGGGCCATTAAAAGCGATGGCCAATGGTTGTTCGGGGTGAATGCTCAAAGCCATGTGGTAGCCTTAGATCCGCGCGATTTATCGATTATTTGGACCGCAACAGATTTTGAATACCGTCAATTAAGTGAGCTGTTAGTTCAGGACGGAGCACTCTACGCTGCCGATAGACAGGGTTTTTTACATGTCTTAGACAGCCAAACAGGGCAATGGTTGACTTCGCGCCATATCGATTGGCGCGGCAGCAACAGTGACCCAGTCGCCTTTGCCGATGGCGTGCTGTTGCAAGGCTACAGCACTCGGGTAAAGTCACTGCAACTGATTCGGCCTGAATAACAGTTTAAGACCCAAGCTGCGACGCTAGCCGACTGTTAGCGCCGCGGATTTTGAGCAACCGCACAGGGCGGAGCTCGAACCAATATAGCCCACTGTGGCGGCAAAAGTTGCCGCTCAGACGCTGATCGTGAATTGTACAGATAAGACTGTCGATAAGCGGTATCCAGTCTACTATGACTCTACTAACTATTAAGACGATTTTTTTAAAATGACCCCAGTAATAGCATTAGTCGGTCGACCCAATGTCGGCAAATCTACCCTTTTTAACCGGTTTACCCGTTCGCGCGATGCGTTGGTGGCCGACTTTTCCGGGCTTACCCGCGATCGAAAGTATGGCGACGGCCGCCTGGAGGACCGTCCCTTTATCGTTATCGACACCGGCGGCGTCAGCGGCTACGAACAAGGGCTCGACGCGGAAATGGCCAAGCAGAGTTTTGTCGCCATCGAAGAGGCTGATATTGTCATGTTTCTGGTAGATGGTATGGCGGGCCTGTCCGGTGACGACCAATTTTTGGCCGAGCACCTGCGTAAGTCTAACAAACCCATTATTGTCGTGGTCAATAAGACCGACGGTCGTGATCCGGACATTGCCGCGGCCGACTTTTTTCAGTTTGGCCTAGGCGAACCGGTACCGATTTCGGCGTCGAACAACCATGGCGTGCGCAGCTTGTTGGAAGACACTCTGGCCAGGTTTCCGGCGCCGGAAGATCTGGGCGACCCGTTGGAGTCCGATTCCATCCGCCTAGCCATCATCGGCCGACCCAATGTCGGCAAGTCGACCCTGGTCAACCGCCTGTTAGGAGAAGAGCGGGTCGTGGTGTTTGATAAGCCCGGCACCACCATGGATTCTATCTATATTCCCTACGAGCGGCATGGCAAACAGTACATGTTGATCGATACGGCCGGTGTCCGCCGACGTAAGAATATTACCGAAGCGGTCGAGAAGTTTTCCATTGTCAAAACCCTTCAGGCGATTCAGGACGGCAACGTCGTGGTGCTGTTGATCGACGCCCAAGTGGGCCTAGTGGATCAAGACATGCACATGCTCGGCTTTGCTCTGGAATCGGGCCGCGCCTTGGTGATTGCGGTCAATAAGTGGGATGGCCTATCGGAAGATCAGAAAGAGAACGTCCGTGTTGCGATCGATCGTAAGCTGCCGTTCTTAGACTGGGCCGATATCCATTTCATTTCCGCCAAGCATGGCACCAATGTCGGCCATCTCTATGAGTCGATCGACGAAGCCTATACCGGCGCGCGCAGTAAGTGGAGCACCAATCAGCTGACCACCTTGATGCAGGGTGTGTCTGAGATGCACCAGCCGCCTTTGGTCGGTGGCCGCCGCATCAAGTTGCGCTATGCTCACCAGGGTGGCTCGAACCCGCCGATTATCGTGATACACGGTAATCAGATCGACAAGCTGCCAGGCAGCTATAAGCGGTATCTGGAAAATGCCTTCCGGAAGGCATTGCGCGTGCGCGGTACGCCGATTCGGTTCCATTTTCGGGTCAATGAAAACCCCTACGATGATGTCGCCAAAGGTCGTCGTACTAATGATTCGAAGAAACATAAGGGGCGTTACTCTAACTAAGGGCTCAGTGCCCTGAGTTCGGAGTTCCAGATAAAAAAAGCCATCCTTGATGGCTTTTTTTATGCACGCAGCATTAGTGCCGCAACATTAGTTCCGCAAGAACAGCTCCGTAACAACAGACCTGCGCCCCTTGTCATCGATCCGACAGGGCCACTGTCTCCGGCCTATCTCAACAGACATAAAAATGACTTGATCGCAGACTCATAAGGTTGCCGCGATTGACCCACCTTGGCGCAGACCAGTCCGCCCTGCAACATAGCTATGACCATCCAGGCGCCGTCTAATGGCTTGAGGGTGCGCGGCAACTGGCCGGCAGCAATGCCCACGGCGAGCACGCCCTCGAGCATTTTCGCCAAGGAATTAAACATACGATTGATAATATCCACCATCTGGGTATCGGACATCACTTCGTGATCGGCAGCCAAATTGCCCAGTTTACAGCCCATTTGCGCCGAGACACCGCAATCCAAAAACGCTTCAATCTTTCTATAGGCGGTATCACTGGAGCCGAAGATAACACTCGCATTGGTCAGTAACTCGTCGGCATTACGTTTAATGGCCTCAATAACCAAGTCGCGTTTGGTTTTAAAATAGTGATACATACTGCCTTGGCCGACACCGGCTCGATCCAATATGTTCCTCGGGCTGATCGATGCCAAACCCTTTTCCCAAAGCAGATCACGTGTTGCTTCAATGAGTTTCTCTCTGGATATCGAATTCGTCATGGTCTATTCCTATGCGTGACACCCGATTGAGACCCCAGGCCCCCGGCCTGGGTTTAGCCTCAAGCTTAGGCCGCAATATGATTGATTGTGTCGATCAATCGATTTGAAAAGCCCCATTCGTTATCGTACCAGGCCACCAGTTTTACCTGGCGTTTGTTTTGCACCTTGGTGAGCGGCGCATCGAAGATGGTTGAGGCCGGATTGCCGATAATATCGGACGACACTAATGGCTCTTCGGTGTACTGCATAACCCCAGCCAACTGCTGTTCAGACGCCTCTTTGAGGATGGCATTGACCTCTGCCACGGTGGTGTCGGCACTCACATTGACCACCAAATCCACTAGTGAGCCGGTGATAACCGGCACCCGAACCGAATAGCCATCCAGCTTGCCATTCAACTCCGGCAACACCAGACCAATGGCCTTAGCGGCGCCGGTCGAGGTAGGTACCACGTTTACCGCGGCCGAGCGGGCGCGACGCGGGTCCGAATGGGGTCCATCTTGTAAGTTTTGGTCCTGTGTATAGGCGTGTATCGTGGTCATGATGCCCGAGACAATGCCGATCTTATCGTGCACCGCCTTGACCAGGGGGGCTAGGCAGTTGGTGGTGCAGGACGCATTGGAAATAATATGGTGTTTCGCCGGATCGTATTGGTCATGATTAACTCCATACACCATGGTTAAATCTTCGTTCGTTGCCGGCGCCGAGATAATAACTTTTTTTGCCCCGGCATCGATATGCGCTTTGGCCTTCTGCGCATTGGTGAAGATACCGGTCGACTCAATAATAATATCAGCGCCGACCGCGCCCCAGGCCAGATCTTTGGGTTCACGCTCGTTGGTGACCCGGATCTTATGCCCATCTATTATTAATGCATCATTTTCGATGATGATCTGTTTGGAAAACTTACCAAAGGCCGAATCGTATTTGAGTAGATGCACGAGTTGCTTAATATCGGCCAAGTCGTTTATCGCCACGACGCGAATATTGGCGTCATTGCGCTCGACCAAGGCACGAAAAAAACATCTACCAATGCGGCCAAAGCCATTAATACCTACGTTTGTCATCTGTTATCATCCTTTACTATTGAGTGGAATTTAAAACCCGATTGTCTGTTGAGTATAGGCAACCATCGGTTAACTGTTGCTAAATCAGTCGGTTCGTTGCAGGTTTGGAATAATATCGACAGTCAATATTATTAGTGCAAACCCAAAGTCCTACCGTTAGTGGAGCCCTAGAGCCCCGTGGTGATACCTGGTCTGGTGATCCGAGCCAGGGCTTACAGTTTGTGAAATTTCTTATTGAAATTGTCTGCTCTAAAACTGAAGCGGTGGACGTCTTTTAGCGTCAGGGGGATGTCAAAACGAAACCATTCTGAAAAAAACTCGGAGTAGTCCAGGTTAGTCTTGCGAGTTAAGGCGCGTTGGCGCAGGAATTTAAATTTATTGCTCAAATTCATTTTTATGCCATAGAGTATATGTGACGCGGGTAGGGTGATGGGAATGTCCCTGATCGATCGGGCC
>JBLHFL010000114.1:0-6968 GCA_047618105.1 Granulosicoccus sp. | reverse complement strand
ATCGGAGTTGTCCTCGAAGAACAGGTCGGCCTCCTCTTCATAGACATCCAAGCCCAGATACCCAATGCGACCCAGTTTCAGCGCATCAATCACCGCCCGGGTATCGATCAATGCGCCCCGGCTGGTGTTGATCAACATTAGGCCCGGTTTCATCTGATGGATCGAATGGCTGTTAATAATGTGTCGGGTCGTGGCTAACAGTGGGCAATGCAGGGAGATAATATCGCTGTCGGTCCAGATCTGCTCGAGTGGTACATAGGTCGCGGCGGTTTTTTCAAGCACTGGGTTGGGGTAGGGGTCATAGCAGTTTACCCGGCAGCCGAAGCCGAGCAGGATATTACTAAAGGCGCGACCAATCTTGCCGGTGCCGATTACCCCGACTGTTTTGCCGTGCATATCGAAACCGAGTAGGCCGTGCAAAGAATAATCGTTTTCACGCACCCGATTATGGGCCCGATGCAGATTGCGATTGAGCGATAGGGCCAGGGCGACGGCATGTTCGGCCACGGCATAGGGCGAGTATTCCGGCACCCGGGCGACCAGGATGCCACTGGCGTCGGCTTGCGCCAGGTCGACATTGTTAAAGCCGGCGCAGCGCAGCGCAATCATCAGCACCCGATGGTCGGCCAGGGTGCGGATAACCCGGGCCGAAAGGGTGTCATTGACAAAACAGCAGACCACATCAAAACCCTGGGCCAGAATGGCGGTCTGTTCATCCAGATGGGGCTCGAAAAAGGTCATCTCATGTTGATCCTGATTGACCGCACTCAGGTGGGTTTGGTCATAGGATTTACTGCTGAATACGGCAATTTTCATTGGCTTACGTTCCGTTAGCAAGATTCAGACTGATGGGCTGTGGCGACTATCTGGCGTCTCGTGTCTCGGGTTGGAAATTAACTTCCTCATCATCGAGCCAGAGTCGCTCGACCAGTATGTCGTTTTCTATTTTGCCACTATCAAAGGTGGCGAATCGAATCGGCACAAATTCCAGCGAAGGCGCCACCCAGATGAGCTTCTTTTGGTCAGATTGGAGCGGCCAGAACTGTTTGATAATTAGGGTATGGACACGGCCACTGGGCAGTAGCAGCAGTTCTTCGCCGATTACCTCGAATTTCAAGGCGACCGGACGGTTGTGACGCATAAATTGAAACGCAAAACTCTTGTCACCCTGCATCAGCGCGGCTCGCATCGGCAGCTGGAAGCTCATCGGGTCATGAATCGGGCTGACGAGGCTGTACTCAAAGAAATCTTTTTTGACGTGCCCACTAAGCCACTCTTTGCCCCAGTCAAATTGCCAATCGACATGTTCTTTGAAAAACAGCACCCGGCTATCCCGCTGATAGCTCAGCGGACGGTATTCGCCATCTACGGTTTCACCGACCGATCGTTCAAATGAATTGATCGGGCCACCATCAGTCTCAAGCTGTAGCGACCAGTTACCCTGAACGTCGGATATAAAGGTCATGACCCCATCGACTTTAATATCAATGGCACCGTGGCGGGTGGCGGTGATCTCCGCGCGATAGTTACTCAACGCGAAGCTCTGACCAGCCATTAGGCAGGTGATCAAGAAAACGCCTAGGGGCTTACAACTCAACAACAATGGCATACCTGGTTAGCAATCCAAAAACATAATTAATGACCAGTATTATCTATTTGTTTGGGAAACAGAAGCGTTTCACCGTCAAAGTGGGGAATGCCATCGACAAAGGTCAATTGATCACGGCACAACCAGGACAACACCAGCGGATAGAGTTGATGCTCAGCCACTAAAACTTTATCGGCTAAGCTGAGCGCTGTGTCCTGTTCGTCGATTGCAACGTGCGCTTGCGCTAAGAGCGGGCCGCCATCCAGTTCGGGGGTAACCAGGTGGACCGTCGCGCCGGCTTGCCGATCGCCGGCGGCGAGGGCGCGCTCATGAGTATGCAGGCCAGGGTACTTGGGTAGCAGTGACGGGTGGATATTAACCATCCGGCCGAGATAGTGGGACACCAGGTCGGCGGTCAGAATGCGCATAAAACCGGCCAATACGACGAGGTCGGGCTGGTATGAGTCTATGCGTTGCTGGAGCGCCTGGTCAAAAAGTGTCCGTGAGGCAAATTGGGTATGATCTAGGGTGATGGCGTCGGTGCCATGACTCACGGCCCGTTGAAGGCCCATAACACCGGGGCGATTGGAGACCACCGCGACAACCTGGCCGGCCACACTCTGGTCGGCGCAGGCATCGAGTATGGCTTGTAGATTGCTGCCGCTACCGCTGATTAGGACAACTATTTTTTTTCGAGTCATTAGTCGTTGATGCCGTCAATCAAGACACTGGCGCCGTCCTTGACTTCGATGACGCCGATGGTCAATGCCGGTTCGCCTAATGCGCTTAAGCGTTCAATAATTGCTTGCTCGGCTGCGGCCGGGACCACCAAGATAAGCCCAATGCCGCAATTGAAGGTACGCAACATCTCGCTATCGGTAATATTGCCCTGCTCCTGCAGCCAATTGAATACTGCAGGCTTTTGCCAGCTGGTGGCATCGATGCGCACCGCCAGATGATCGGGTAATACCCGCGGTAAATTTTCCCAGAAACCGCCACCGGTAATATGCGAAATGGCGTGTACTGGTTGGTCCTTTAACAGAGCCAGAACCGGCTTAACGTAGATGCGCGTAGGAGCCATCAAGGCATCGGCCAGGCTAACATCGCCTAACATTTGGTTGGTGTCGGCATTGGCCAGTTCCAGTACCTTGCGCACCAATGAATAGCCGTTTGAATGTGGACCGGAGGAAGGCAAGCCAATAACGACATCGCCCGCGGCGACCTTGGTGCCGTCGATAATCAGCGCTTCTTCGACGACGCCGGTGCAAAAACCGGCTAGGTCATAATCTTCACCCTCATACATACCGGGCATTTCCGCAGTTTCGCCGCCTACCAGAGCACAGTTTGCCTGTTGGCAACCTTCGCCGATGCCGGCGATGACCCGGCTGGCAATGTCGATACTTAGCTTGCCGGTGGCATAATAATCTAGAAAATAGAGCGGCTCCGCCCCTAAGACGATCAGATCGTTAACACACATGGCGACCAGGTCGATGCCGATAGTGTCGTGACGATTAAGATCCATCGCCAGTTTGAGTTTGGTACCAACGCCATCGGTTCCGGAAACCAGGACCGGCTGCTTATATCCGGCCGGAATACGACACAGAGCGCCAAAGCCGCCAATGCCACCCATCACTTCGGGGCGACGGGTTGCCTTAACAGTACCTTTGATGCGTTCTACCAGGGCATTGCCGGCATCAATATCAACACCGGCATCTTTGTAGCTTAAGGAAGGTTTATTCTGGTCGGTCATTCGGGGCTCCAATCGTTTGTCTGGGTGGTCTGCTCGCGAGCGCGCGGATTGTAACAGGGTCTTTCTTGATGGTCAGCATGTTCAAACGGTCAGGATTCATCAAAGTCACAAAAAGAACAGGCTTTGTGAGGGGCTGAGTCACTTTGGTCTGTATTTTTTGCAACGCTCTGTCACAATGGACCCTTGATTAGTCTGGGTTGCTGTTTTGGCTGCACCACAATGGAGAATTATGCAAACCATCTTGCCTCACGGCCACGCTGCACGAATGTTGGGTCTGTTCGCCTCTTTGCTACTGTTTATGATTGTTGCAACACCGACCTGGGCGGCAACCGAGCTGTCGCTCTATCAAGAGCGAATTGTTGTCAGTGGCAATGCAACCCAGAAGGAACAAGATGACGCCATCAAACAGGCATTCAGACAGCTATTGGTTCGTGTCACGGGCGTTCGCGCGACGCTGCGCGAGCCGGCCATTGCGGCTGAGCTGAGTCAGGGCAATCGCTTTCTGTCGTCCTTTAGGTTTGAGGCGAGCAGTGAGTTTTTCACCAATATTTTGGGTGAGCAGGTGGCGACCAAAGCTATGGTGTTGGATTTTGATAAAGCCACGGTGGATGACCTGTTAATTCAGAACCGTTTGCCGGTCTGGGGTGCTCGACGGCCCGATGTCCTGATTTGGTTGGCCGATCGACTCGACGGACAGGATCATATTCTCTCCGACAGTGAAACCACCGAGGTTTCTGAGCTGCTAGCATCTGAAGCCGCGGCGCGCGGTGTGCCGCTGCTGCTACCGATTATGGATCTCACCGACACCCTGAACCTGTCCTTTACCGCTGTGAATGGTTTATTTTCGCAGGATATTGAGCTTGCCTCAGCGCGTTACAATGCTGAAGCGGTATTAGCCGGTCGAATTGAACAACGAGAAAGTGACTACAGTGCGGACTGGTTGCTTTTGTTTAAAGGCGAGCGTACCCGTCTGGCCACCTTCAACGGAACCCTGGCCGATATTGTCAAGGAAGGATTGAATATGGTGGCCGAGCGCATGTCTGAGCAATATGCCTTTGTCTCGGATCCTCAGCTGTCCGGCTCCATTCGGTTAGGGGTGGTCAATATAACCGATCTCACTGAATTTGCGGCCATCGAACGTTATTTGCAGAGTGTTAATCTGATCACCGGCATCACGGCGCATCATTTCAGCGCAGGCGACGTCGTCTTTGAACTGTCGATCAGCGGCGACCGTATGCAATTGGCCGATCTGCTCACCCTAGACGGTCAACTGGTTAGGATTGAGGAGGACTCGTTAGCGGCCCAGTTGGACAGCCTAATGTACTATCAATGGTTGCCTAACTGACCGGGCAAGTCAGGCTACCTGTGTTCAAAAAAAAGGAATAGTTATGCATATTACCGATTCTCAGAAGTGGCTGGTCCTGGCTGGAGTACTCTTGCTCGGTTGGTTGATCGTCTCCCTAGCACCGATCTTGAGCCCATTTCTAACCGCGATCCTATTAGCCTACTTGGGCGATCCGCTGGTGGATCGGCTCGAGCAATGGAAAGTCTCGCGCACCAATGGCGTGATTATTACCTTCCTCTTGTTAACGCTGGTATTTGTCGCCGCCGCTCTGTTGCTAGTGCCCGCGCTGGCGCGACAAATCGATGACCTCATTTCGTCCTTGCCGGCCGTTTTTGCCTGGATCCGCGATGTCGCCGCACCCTATCTCGAAAGCCGCTTCGGACTGGAGATTATTCAGTTCGATTGGCTGGAGTGGGGCAAACAGCTGGATTGGGGTGCGACCGGCAATGTGGTGAAGACCATTGTTGGCAATCTGACTCAGTCGGGTATGGCGCTACTGGGCATGCTCACCAACCTGGTGATCGTCCCTGTGGTGACCTTCTATTTACTGCGCGATTGGGATTTGTTGGTCGAGCGGATTGGTGCCTTGGTGCCGCGCTTCTATATCGACTCGGTGTCCGATCTGGCGCAGCAATGCCATGAAACGCTGGGTGCCTTCTTTCGCGGTCAGCTAATGGTGATGTTTGCCCTGTCGCTGATTTACTCCGGCGGCCTGATGGTGTTGGGCCTGGACCTGGGTCTATTGGTCGGACTCTTGGCCGGTTTGGCTTCCATCGTGCCTTATCTGGGCACTATAGTGGGTATCGGCGCCGGTCTGATTGCCGCCTATTTCCAGTTCGGTGATATCACCCATCTGCTCTTGGTGGTGCTGGTGTTTTCGATCGGGCAGGTATTGGAAGGCACGGTCCTGACTCCCAAACTGGTCGGCGACCGTATCGGTTTGCACCCCGTTGCGGTGATGTTTGCCGTGTTAGCTGGAGGCCAGCTATTTGGTTTTGTCGGGATTTTATTGGCCTTGCCGGCCGCCGCCGTAATTATGGTCTTATTGCGCCGAGTGCATCTGAACTATCGCGCCAGTCGCCTCTACGGCCAAGCCGAAGAGGCGCTTAACAAGGCGCCTGGCACAGAACCGGAGACCGTTCAATTGGCGCAGTCAGAGCCGATCGACGACCAAGCGACGCACGCCAAGGACAGCTCGTGACGCTCAAAGAGATACCCCATCAGCTGCCGTTGCACGTCAGCTTCCGCGAAGACGCGGTGTTTGAAGATTTCTTGCCCGGCAACAACGCCGTAGCCATCGGCACCTTACGCCAAGCGCTGGCTAAGCTAAGCGATCATCTGGTATTTCTCTGGGGTGCGCCCGGAACCGGTGTCAGCCATCTGTTGCAGGCGGCGGTCCACGATTTGCAAAACCAGGGCTTGTCGGCCTTGTATTTGCCGCTGTCGGAATGTTTGGCCTACGGCCCTGAGGCCATCGAGGGCTTGGATGACCTAGATGCCATCGCGTTCGACGACTTGGATCTGATCAGCGATCATGCGCAGTGGCAGGAGGCCCTGTTCCACTTCTATAATCGGATGCAGGATCGAGGCAAGCTGATTCTGATTGGTGGCCTATGCAGCCCGCTGCAACTTGGCCTCAGCCTGCCTGACCTGAAGTCGCGGCTCAGCTCGGGTCTGACTCTGCAACTGGTTAGCATGGGCGATGAAGAGCGGATTGAATGGCTGGTCTGGAAAGGACGTCGGCGCGGATTAGTGATCGAAACCGATGTCGCCGAATTTATCATTCATCGGCACAATCGCAATATGCAACAGATGGTCGCTACCTTTGATCGTTTGGATTCAGCCTCTCTGGCCGAAAAACGCCGCCTGACCATTCCCTTTATTAAGCAAGTCCTCGATTGGTAACAACCTAACCAGACCTTCGGTCTGGTTAGGTGGCTCGGCGCAACTCAAGCGCTGTGCAGTCGCGTCGAACAACGACTAATCGATAAAGGGATTGTTTAATCGATAAAGGGATTGTTACTCGACAGATGGATTGGGTTTTCAAATTGCGCCAGTTTGATTGCGTCAGGCCTCAGGTCGACCTGATCGGCGCCCATCACCGACTCGCCAAACGAATAGATCGCCTGCAAACCGTTGCTGCGAATCGCCTTATCGACCGATCTCTGCTCTTCCAATACCGCCTCGTTGGCGACTCTATAGCGGGTCATGGCGGGTACACCATGGCGCGTGGCCATCAGCTCACGGGTCTTAGCCGGCGAGAGCAATAGGGCACTGGCAGTATT
>JBLHFL010000113.1:0-6991 GCA_047618105.1 Granulosicoccus sp. | reverse complement strand
ATAGTTTTCGATGATGTTGACCAGATCGGAGGCCTTTAATTGATCCATCCGCTGCAATAGTTCAGCATGCAAGTCCTGTTCATGCTGTTGTTCGAGTTCCAGCATCCCAGGTTGCAACCCCTGCTCAATCGCATCGCTGAGCGTCAAGGCGCCCGATAGAAACTTATAATCGAGTAACATTCGATGAGCTTCAGCACTTAGGGTGATATTGACCGGTTGAGTGTCGAGTCGTCTGTCCCGTCGGCGCCGTTTTTTGGCCGATAAGGCACGCCGCAACCGACCCCAATCGTCATCCTCGAACACCTCGACTAACACCAATTGCGCTGCTTGAAAAAGTTCGTCGTTCGGCGGATCAATGCTGCGCCAATGGTTCAGATGGCTTTTAAGACTGGCAATCCCAGTGCGATGAATAGGATGCTCCGGCTGTCCAAGCCAGTCCGGAAGGGTCAACTGATAGTCGAGCCAGTCGAGGCAATCGAGCCAGTCTCTGGCATTTAGGTGGTAACGTGGCCTGGCCATAACAATTCACACTGTTCAGTAAAAATGGGTTGGTAACAGGCCCAAAGGGCCGGCGCATACCAGAGTATATCGGTAATTTCGTCTACACTGTAGTCTTTTTGGACGCAATGTGAGGACTCTAGAGGAAACGCTATAATGTCTTACAACCTAGATGACCCCTAGCTCTAACGCCTTAAGCACCGCCCGGGTCCGATCTCGAACACCCAGCTTGGCCAAAATATTGGAAACATGGTTTTTAATGGTGCCTTCCGATTTAAAAATGGCGCGCGAGATCTCCTTATTGGAATAGCCCCCTGCCATCAGGCGTAAAATTTCAACTTCACGCTGGGTTAAGGGGTCTTGCACCGGATCTTTCTCAACCCGACTGCCACCGTCTTTTTGCAACTCGGTAAAGCCTTTGATCACCCGTTCCGTCACCGCCGGCTGAATCATAGTTTCCCCGCGATAGACACAATCGATCGCCTCGACCAAGGACTCCAATGACACATCCTTTAACAGAAAACCCCTTGCTCCGGCTCGAATAGCGTTCAAGACCAGTTCGTGATCATCGAAGGTGGTGAGGATAATCACTGGGATATCGATACCGGTGTCTTTCATCTGCTTCAGCGTCGACACCCCATCCAGTTTGGGCATCCGGATGTCCATCAGCACCACATCGGGCGTGAGCTGTGCAAACAGGCTCAGGGCTTCTTCGCCATCACCAGCCTCCCCGACTATATCGATATGCCCCGCTAGATTGAGCAAAGACTTAATCCCTTCGCGTACGAGGTTTTGGTCATCGACCAACATTACTCTAATCATTTTTTGCGTTGTTGCAGTCATAGTGCCTCCATGGTTGGAATGCGGATAGTCAGGCCAAACCCTTTCGCGGTGTTAATATCGATGTGGCCGCGTAATTTCTCGATGCGTTCGCGCATCCCTTTCAGGCCGTTACCCTCGTGAATGCTCAGTTGGCAATGGCCATTATCCTTGACCGACAGTTCAACCTGGTGGGGCTGCTGAGCCAGACTAATATGCATTTCACTGGCATTGCCATGCTTCAGGGTATTGGTGATCGCCTCCTGGACGCAGCGAAACAGAGTTTCGGCCGTTTTTGCATCGTTGAGCTTAAAACCGGGTGCCACGACGAGGTCGATCTTTAAGCGTGGAATTTGCGCGACCAATGCATCCAATGCATCCTTAAGCCCAACACTGGAGCCTTCACGCATCTCATGGACCGTTTCGCGGACATCGGTGAGTAACTGCTTGGCGACGCGATGGGCCTCAACGACATGCGTCTTGTTTTCACCTTCGGTGGTATAGGTTAGATACTGCAATTTCAGGATCAGGGCTGTTAAATGATGCCCCAAACCGTCGTGCAGATCCCGTGAGATGCGCAGCCGCTCGCTTTGTTTGGTCGACTCCTGCAACAAGGCCTGAGTGGCAATCAGCTCTCGATTAAGCATGGTGATTTCATCGCGTGCTTCCTGTTCTTGGATAACCCGCTGACTCATGCGAAAGGCAAATAGATTAAAAGCCCCACCCAATGCAGTCCACACCAAGGCATCAGGCGTTTGCCAGTAGAACGCATTGTAAAAGTAGTCGATAGCAATC
Organism: Granulosicoccus sp.; assembly: GCA_047618105.1. GTDB lineage: Bacteria > Pseudomonadota > Gammaproteobacteria > Pseudomonadales > Natronospirillaceae > Reinekea. Next base: position 4,879 of record JBLHFL010000113.1, on the reverse strand, counting down.
AGCGCTAACGCACCCATTAGCGCCGGAAGGTGGTTAAATCGAATTGGTAACTGGGCTGCCAGGGCGACGGCCAATATCGACACCACCCCGGAGTTGGTCAGGGTGCGGATCAGCAAAATGGCAATCAATTGGCCCACCACCGATAGCTGACGAATTCGGCTGTCCATCCGCTTAAAGGGCTGTTCGCGTGTGGTGAAGTAAAAACCAAGAATAAACAGTAATAGGCACAGGACAATGGTCAATAACTTGATTTGGCCTGCCAAGGTGTCCGCGGGCTCAGAACTCAGGGTTAGATAGCAGACGATGGCCCAAGCCAGGTATCCGGTCATGCCTTCAATGTTCTGGGCTAAGGAGTTTTGATACACGCTATTCACTATTTTTCTCAAACCAATTTCCTTGGGATTCTAATGCGCACATTACCGGCTGCCCAGTGACTAAGGTCACTGTTGCTATTCCAATTTAGCCATGATCATATGGTAACCATGGCAACAAATCTGCAACTATCCGTCTTTCAGACCCATAGGCACCAGCTTGCCCTATTTCCCCACTACGAGGCTCATCCGTGACCGCACAGAAGCTGGTGCCCATTTTTGACAATCTGAATTACATGGCCAATCCGTTTCGGCAGGGCTTTAGTGTCAGTGAACCCACTCTGGCACTGACCACCATCACGGCCAACGCATTGAACGCCGACGCCCTTTGCAGCGCGCAATTTCTCTATACCTATCGCGGCAGCCTGGACACCTTTGCCTCCTACCGTCGAGAGATCGAGCGCTTTGTGCAATGGTGTTGGTTTGTTGAAGGCCTATGTCTGAGCGAGGTGCGCCGCCAGCATATAGAGGCCTTCGTGCAGTTCTGCCAAGCCCCGCCGCTCAGCTGGATCGGGGTTAAATCGGTTCAACGCTTTCAAAATAGCGAAGGATTGCGCATTCCCAATCCGGCCTGGCGCCCCTTTGTGGTCAAAGTCAGTAAACGTGATCATCGACTCGGAGCCGACCCAGACCCTAAGCATTATGACCTCAGTCAATCGGCCCTCCAGGCGCTGTTTTCGGTGCTCAGCACCTTCTTTAATTATCTGATACAAGAAGAAGCGGTGGCCTTGAATCCGGTGGCGCAAATCCGCCAAAAAGGAAAGTTTCTGCGCAAGCGTCAAGGCGTCAGCACCGTGCGCCGCCTCTCTGAAGCCCAATGGCACGAGGTGTTGATGGCTATCGAGTCGGTATTGCACGAAGACCCGGATAAATGGCAGCGGTCGCTCTTTATCGTCAGCTGTTTATTCGGCCTCTATCTGCGGATTTCAGAGTTAGCCGCCTCGGATCGCTGGCAGCCAGAGATGGAGCACTTTTGGAAAGACGGGCAGCGTAACTGGTGGTTTACCACAGTCGGCAAGGGTAACAAGGAACGCGACATCTCGGTGTCCGATGCCATGTTGACTGCGCTGCGTCGTTATCGCCAGTATTTAGGTCTCACCCCCCTGCCGCTGATTGGCGACCACACGCCGTTGATTGCCAAAATTCGTGGCAAAGGGGGTATTTCCAGTACCCGGCAAATTCGCTTCATCGTTCAGGAGTGCTTTGATTTGGCGACCTTAAGACTGAAGGCCCAGGGTGAATCTGAAGAGGCTGCTGCACTGGAAACGGCGACGGTGCATTGGTTGCGCCATACCGGTATCTCCGAGGATGTCAAAACACGACCGCGTGAGCATGTGCGCGATGATGCCGGTCACGGCTCCAGCGCCATCACCGATCGCTACATCGATGTTGAACGCCAGGCCCGGCACGCCAGTGCGCGAGCCAAAAAAATTAATCCGACGTAACAGTCCGACCAATAAAGCGCGTCGGCGTGCGCATGGTGACAAACTCTTCGGCCGCCGTTGGGTGAATGCCCAAGGTGCTGTCGAAGTCCGCCTTGGTGGCGCCCGCCTGCAAGGCCACAGCCAAACCCTGGATGATTTCACCGGCCTCGTGGCCGACCATATGACAACCGATCACCTTATCGGTTTCAGTGTCGACCAATACTTTCATCAGGGTTCGATGGGTGCTGCCCGATAAGGTGTTCTTCATCGCCTTAAAACGGCTGACATAGACCGCCACGCGGTCGTACTGGAGGACGGCCTCGTTCTCGGATAAGCCCACTGTGCCAAGGTTCGGCTGGCAAAAGACGGCGGTCGGAATCAAACCGTAGTTGACCTTACGCGGCGCATCTTGGGAAAACAGATGATGCGCCACATACATGCCCTCGGCCAATGCAACCGGGGTGAGCTGAACTCGACCGATCACATCACCGACCGCGAAGATATGCGGGACATTGGTCTGATAATGTTCATTGACATCAAGATGACCGCGGCTGGCCAGCGCCACGCCTGCGGCCTCTAACTTCAGCGGTTCGACCAACGCTTTGCGGCCCAACGCATTGATCACCGCGTCGGTCACCACGACCTGGCCATTATCAAAGGTGACGGCCAGACGGCCATCGGACTGCTTTTCGACCTTCTCGACGGTGCGGCCATAATGGATATCAATACCGGCCTCGATCAGTTCTTCGGAGACAAATTGCCGAATATCATCATCGAAGCCGCGCAAGACCGGTGCCCCGCGATACACCAGATGGGTGTCCGAGCCTAACCCATTTAAAATGCCGGCAAACTCAACCGCGATATAACCGCCGCCCACGACAATAGCGTGACGAGGAAACTCGTCCATATAAAAGAATTCATTCGAGGTCATCACCAGCTCATTGCCAGGGATTGGCGTGGTCACCGGCCAGCTCCCGGTGGCAATCAAGATGTTGGCGGCGCTATAGACCTGATCACCGACCCGGACACTGTGGTCGGTGACAAACTCACCGTGGCCATTAATGATGGTGACCCCACTATTTTCCAACATTCCTTGATAGACCCCCTGCAGTCGCTCGATCTCCGCGGTTTTATTATCTCGTAATGTGGGCCAGTCAAAGGTGGGTTTTTTGTCTACCGTGTAGCCAAAACCTACAGAGTCTTTGAAACTTTGATTGAATTCCGAGGCATAGACGAACAGTTTTTTCGGCACACAACCGACATTGACACAAGTTCCGCCTAGATAGCGAGCTTCAATGACTGCCACCCGTACGCCCATTGGGGCGGCCATTCGGGCCGCGCGAACGCCTCCGGATCCGGCGCCGATGACGAGTAAGTCGAAGTCATAGTTCATGGTAGTTCCTCGGGTTGTGGTTATTAGCAAAAAAACAGATAGGAGCCGAACATGGCACCCTATCCTTCAGATATATTTTAGAGTGGATCGCATTAAGCGGTTCGATCAATGAAATTTGGATTGGGACGGTAAAGCACGAATTCCTTGAGGTGTCCTAGGGGTAACTCGGTAAATACCTCATAGCTAAGACTTTTGTAAAAATCCAAATAACGGTTATTACCGGTGTCCAGAAACAAACCAATGGAGTTTTCGTCTTGGTCGGTGATGGCATGGATCGATTCAAGTAACAACTTGCCCAAACCCTGCTTTTGAAAATCGGGATGGATGCCGATTAGGCTGACCATACGGTGATTTTTAGACGGCAGGCTTTCTTGCACGTCATTAAAATATTCAACAAAGCGGCGAGTGCCCTCAAATCCTGCGGTTAAGACCATTTTGAGACGCCAAAACAGTTGTTTGGATATATCCATCTTCAACTGCAGATCGCTAAAAAAGGCGACGCCTAGGAGACGATCCTCCTCCTTATGTATCACCCCAAAAATAAACTCACCTCGGTCCATATGCAAACGGATCAACTCGCGAATGGTGGCCCGAATGCGTTGTTTGTAGCCGGGGCGGTGCGCATCGAGCAGATATTTAAAGGTCGGTTCGTCTTTGTAGGAATGATACAGCAACGAACGCGCCTGGCGATTAAAGCGCTCATCCAAGCGCATAACCGCTACGTCATCTAAGGTTATCACTGGCATAAATTACCTTTGTTGTTGTTTTTATCGGTTGTCTTGGTTTTTAGCTGCCGGCCAAAGTCGGCTATCGTTGAACTGGCCGGTCGGTACATCAGTTTCGCGCGCCTAGGGTTACTCTGACTGAGACAAAACCGGCTTTGGGGCGATCCTCTAACGTTAACTCGCTATGCCCTATGCCCCGGCTCGTTAAACCGCCCAGCCATTGAATCACCGCCGGATAGCGAACGTCCTCTAGCCAGACCTTAAGCGAGTTACCATCGGGCTCGAAACGTTGAATGTCGACGCCAAAGCGGGCTGCCTGGCGCCGCACTTCGCTGTTTAGGCTACTGGTGTCAAAGGTTGAGTCTTCACTGCTGTGGTTTAGGGCCAGGGGCGCCAAGCTCAGTAGTTCGTTGTAAACACCTTGGGCGTTCTCCAGTTCATTGTGCAGCTGTTTATTCGCCTTAAGCACCGGCAAGGTAATACCGAAAATCAGGATAGCCAGCACCAAGGCGAGCATCAACGCCGAAAGCGATCGCTGATCGCGTCGGCTATAGGCCGCCCATTTGTTTCGGAGCGGTTCGAATAGGTTTTCAAACATTAGCCCTGCCCTCCATAAACCGACTTAAACCGCGCCCGAAACACGTCCTTGTCTTGATTGGCCGAGTATTCGACCGTGTAGCCATTGTCGGTTAGACCAGCCTTAAGGGATTCGAACAAAGCGAACGCATCGCCCGCGTCTGAGATATCCTGAACCAGGGTAAAATAGGCCTCCTTGCGGTCATGATTGTAGCGGAAGTCCTCTAGTTTAAAGCTCGGACTGGCGATCGACAGGTCGTTTAACACGGCCAGAGCATTTATCTCTGCAGTTCGATCGACAGCGCCAGACTCGGCCGCCAAGGTGCGCATTTCTCGGACCATTAAAGACCGTTGAATGCGCTTATCCTGACCGAAGACTTGCAGAAATAC
>JBLHFL010000112.1:0-7005 GCA_047618105.1 Granulosicoccus sp. | reverse complement strand
GGGCAATCTATTGCCAATGCCACCAATCGTTCGTTTGTGCGCATGGCACTGGGCGGCGTACGCGATGAATCGGAAATTCGCGGGCATCGGCGTACCTATATCGGCTCTATGCCGGGAAAGGTGGTACAAAAGCTCAGCAAAGCTGGGGTTCGCAATCCGCTGTTCTTGCTCGATGAAATTGACAAGATGGGTATGGATCACCGCGGTGACCCGGCCTCGGCCTTACTCGAGGTCTTGGATCCAGAACAAAACCATACCTTCAACGACCATTATCTTGAGGTAGACTTCGATTTATCCGACGTAATGTTTGTTTGCACCTCCAACAGCATGAATATACCGGTGCCATTGCTTGATCGAATGGAAGTAATTCGTATTCCAGGTTATACCGAAGACGAAAAGTTGAATATTGCGCAACGCTACCTAACGCCGAAGCAAGTGTCTGCCAATGGTCTGAAAAAAGGCGAAGTCCTCTTTTCAGATAGCGCTATTGTTTCGCTTATCCGGCACTATACTCGAGAAGCCGGTGTGCGTGGCTTGGAGCGAGAAATTGCCAAGATTTGCCGTAAAGTGGTTATGGCCAACGTATTGGGCGACAGTAAAGAACTAACTACCATTGATAATACCAATATTGAACTGTATTCTGGGGTCGAGAAGTTCAAATACGGCATTGCAGACAAGGAAAACCAGGTCGGCATGGTTACAGGTCTGGCCTGGACGTCCGTAGGCGGAGAACTGCTCAACTTGGAAGCCACTAGCGTGGACGGCAAGGGCGCAGTATTGCGCACCGGGTCGCTCGGCGATGTGATGAAAGAGTCTATCCAAGCGGCCATGACCGTCGTGCGCAGTCGTGCACAAATATTAGGTATAGTGCCTAATTTTCATGAAACCAAAGATATCCATATACATGTTCCAGAAGGTGCGACACCGAAAGATGGACCTTCTGCTGGCGTTGGCATGTGTACCGCATTAGTATCGGTACTCACGAAGATCCCAGTTCGGGCAGATGTTGCCATGACCGGGGAGATTGCGCTTAGAGGACAGGTTCTGCCAATTGGCGGACTGAAGGAAAAATTACTAGCCGCTCATCGTGGTGGCATAAAAATAGTAATAATTCCGCGCGAAAATATCGGTGATCTTAAGGAAATACCTGATAATATAAAAAACGAATTGGATATTCGTCCGGTCTCTTGGATCGACGAGGTATTAGAAATAGCCTTAGAAACTGTTCCTAAACCTTTGTCAGATGAAGAAGTCGCCGCGGCAATTTCAAAGCAGAAATCAAAAAACAGCACCGAAAGCAGCATTAGTACGCACTAAGCAGCTTGACAGGGGTTTTTTGAGACTGGTATAAGTTATCTCAGTTTGATGAAAACGGTACGACAAATTAATTAACAGGGTCCTGGGTGGTCTGCTGATCCTCGATTAGCTGGTCAGCGGTACCCTCATCTCTATAAAACTAAGTAAAGGGGAATAGTGTGAATAAATCTGAATTGATTGATGCGGTTGCGGCTGCGGCTGACTTATCAAAAGCGGCTGCAGGACGGGCATTGGATGCAATGGTCGATTCCGTGACGGGCGCCTTGAAAGACGGTGACCAGGTCGTATTAGTGGGTTTTGGTACCTTTTCTGTTAAAGATCGCGCCGCTCGTACAGGCCGTAATCCTCAAACAGGTGCACCGATTGAAATTAAGGCCGCTCGCGTGCCAAGTTTCAAAGCCGGTAAAGCTTTGAAAGACGCGGTAAACTGAGTCAGACAGGCGGATTAACATCCGTCGCTCCAGATGTTTTGGATAGTAGCGTGTCAGTTGATGCGCTTTTTTTTTATTTATTAAGAGCTTATAAAGCGGGGTTGAAAATTCAATGCTCCAGGCCTTTCGAAATTCAGCAAAGGGTAAGGTAGGTAAAACCATCGTTGGTTTGATCGTTATCACCTTCGTATTCTTTGGCGCCGAATCCATAATTTCAATTGCCGGCAACTCGGCACCGGCAACGGTTAATGGCGACGACATCTCCGAGAATGACTACCAGCGATTGCTAAACAGTCGTCAACAAGAGTTGACCAGTCAATATGGCGCGGAGATCGGTTCTCAACTGGCAAATTCACCGTTTCTACGCCAGGAAGTTTTGAACATCCTCATTAATCAAAAATTGCAGGCGCAGTTAACTCAGGACCTGAAATTCGAGGTATCGGATGACCAGGTTTTGAAAACCTTAACCGAAGTGCCGGCTTTTCAATTGAATGGCAAGTTTGATCAAGACATGTATCTGAACCTGCTGTCTGCCAATGGTTTCAATCACCAGTCCTTTATCGAGTCGCAAAAGGCCCAGGCCGCATTAACGCAGATGCAATCGGGTTTGGTGAACAGCGCCTTTGTCGACGATAAGTCGGTCGCACGCTATGCTTCTTTAGATGCACAGCAGCGAAAAGTAGCCTATCGAACTCTTTCTGCAGCCGATTACTTGGCTTCAGTAGCGCCGAGTGCTGACGACTTGCAAACCTATTATGACGAAAATCAGGATCAGTTTCTCAGTGAGGAACGCGTAAAAGTTAAGGTCGTGCGTATTGCCTTGGACGATATGATCGCCGATGCATTAGTCACCGACGCGGAAGTCGAAAGCGCCTATCAGTCTTATCTGGCGGCTTTAGCGAGTAATGAGCAACGCACCGTTTCGCATATCCTGTTTGCCGATGGCGCTGACAATGCTGCCGAAGCGCAAAGTGCACTAGCACGGTTGGCTGCGGGTGAAGCCTTTGCCGATCTTGCAACCGAATTATCCGACGATCCTGGCAGTGCCGAGTTTGGCGGCTCTTTGGGCGAACTCATTCCTGATGTCTATGTCTCGGAATTCTACAACGCGGCGCTGGAATTGACTCAAGAAGGCGATGTGTCTGACCTGGTCACAACTGAATATGGTGTTCACCTGATTCAGCTGGATTCCTTGTCCACGGCCCAGGCCGCTTCGTTGGCCGATCAGACTGCCGAGTTAACGGCAGTATTGAAAGAGCGTAAAGCACGGGATGAAATGATCTTAGTGGCCGCCGATTTAGCTGACGATGCCTTTGCCTCCGATAATATTGCCGATGTCGCGCTGAACTTCCAGACCGATGTGATCGAAACCGACTGGCTCACGCGCAGCTCGGACGATGTGCTGATGTCCGAAGATGGGTTTGCCGCCGCGGTGTTCTCGGCCACAGTGGTCGATGACGGCATGATCAGCTCCGTTATTAAAACCGCTGCCGGCGATCTGATTGTGGTCCAGAAATTGGATTATCAAGCTGAAGCTGTTAAGCCTTTTGTTGAGGTTGAGGCCGATATCCAGACTTTGGTTGCCGAACGTATGGCCACTGAATTGATGTCTGCCGCTTTGGCCGATATCTTGGCTAACACAGTAGCTTTAGATGACAGCTGGACTGATCTAGAGCTGATCGGTCGCAACGCGACCGGCCTGCCCGACAATGTCGTGCAGAAGGCCTTTAGCCTGCCAGCACCGACCGATGGTCTCAGCGTGGGCACATTGGAAGACGGGGATTTGGCCTACGTTATCGCCATTACCGAGGTGGTCGATTCATTACCAAGCGAAACTCAGCAGCTGGCTGCAGAGAAGTTCGCAACCACCTTCACCGGCAGTGCTCAGTACCAGGTTCTATTCAACCAGGTGCGTGAGGCGGCCGATATCAACATCCGTCAGTAGTTTGATATGAGCTTGACTGGTTTGAGATAGGCTGCTTCGGCAGCCTTTTTACTTTGGGTAGGGCAGATATGACAGTTCAGGTTGAAAAATTGGCCGCTTTGCTGGCTGAAAACGCGATCAACGTGGAAGAATTTGCCAACTGTATGGGTATCTCGGTGAAACAGGCCGGATCCCTGTGCAAGGGTACCCGCATGATCTCGACGAGCTTGGCCAGACAAATAGAGCAAACCTTCAGCAAGCCCGATCGCTGGCTTGACAACGACCTTCCGGATGGAGGACCCCATTATGATCTCTTCGGATAGCGGCCCCAGCTCGACAGATGCACTCAATTCTCGGCTCAAGGCAGTCAAGCTGGTTGTCTTTGATGTCGACGGAGTGTTAACCGACGGCCGACTTTATTACTCACCGCAAGGGGAGACATTAAAGGTCTTTAACGTTAAAGATGGGGTGGGTATTAAACTCCTGCAAGACTGTAAGGTGCAGGTTGCAATCATGACCGCGAAGGACTCGCCGATGGTGGCCAAGCGAATGGCCGATCTGGGCATTAAACACTACTTTCCTGGTGTGAAGGATAAGCGCTTCACCTTGGATGCGCTGGCGGCGCAAGAGGGTTTGGATTCGGCGCAACTGTGCTTTGTCGGAGACGATATGGTCGATTTGCCAGCCATGTCTCTGGCTGGCGTGGGTATCTGCCCTGACGATGCCTATAGCCTGGTCCGCCAGGCCGCCGACCTGGTCGCGCCGATGGCCGGCGGGCAGGGTGTCGCGCGCTTTGTTTGTGACCTGATTCTGACGGCACAGGGGCAGTATGATCACGCCTATGCACAAGCCATGACGCCCCAGTTCGAGAAAAATCGCACCGGAACGTCCCAGTAGGGGCCCTCTTAGCCGGTGATTAGGTCAGGTTGTGACTTAACCAGCTCGTCGAGCGCTTTCATCTGCTCGAGAAAGGGACGCAGCAAGGCGAGGGGCAGGGCAGAGGGGCCATCACAGCGTGCCTGACTTGGGTCCGGATGGGCCTCAAGGAAGAGGCCGGCGATCTTCTGCGAGATGCCGGCGCGCGCCAAATCGGTTACCTGTCCGCGTCGACCGTCGGCCGAGTCACTGCGACCGCCCGGTTTTTGCAACGAGTGGGTCACGTCAAAGATCAACGGAAAGCCGGTTTCCTTCATAATGCCAAAGCCAAGCATATCGACAACCAGGTTGTTGTAACCAAAACAGCTACCCCGCTCACAGAGAATCAAGCGATCGTTACCCGCTTCCTGAAATTTCGTTAATATGTGGGCCATCTCGTGGGGCGCCAAAAACTGGGCCTTTTTAATGTTGATCACGGCCTGAGTTTTGGCCATGGCCATAACCAGATCGGTTTGGCGCGATAAGAAGGCCGGCAATTGAATCACGTCGGCAACCTCTGCCGCCGGTGCGGCCTGAAAGGGCTCGTGAATATCGGTGATGATCGGTACCTTGAAGTTGTCCTTAATGTCCTGAAGTATCCGTAAACCCTCTTCCAGACCCGGGCCTCGGTAGCTGTTTATCGAGCTCCGGTTGGCCTTATCAAAGCTGGCTTTAAAAACATAGGGTATATTCAACGCCTCGGTTACCGTCACATAGGCTTCGGCCGCTTGCATGGCCAGATCGCGACTTTCTAGGACATTGATGCCCCCAAACAGGGTAAAGGGTTGATCGTTGCCACACTGGACCTGACCGACTGATACGACGCGTTGGTGCATTGGTGTTTCCTCAAATATCGAAAGTAGGCTATTGTAGCGATCTTATCCTGTAAACCATATTCTAATGTTATCCGATTCAGTCAAAACCACCATACAAACAGCTTATTCCCAATACCTCACCAGCAAAAAGCTTAACGCACGTGTCGGTCAACGCAGTATGTTGGCACAGGTGGCGCGTACCTTGGGAGGTCTGGAATGCGATGCCGAAGGCCATAGATTGGGCGACGCCGCCATTGCAGTGATTGAGGCCGGGACCGGGACTGGCAAGACCGTTGGCTATGTGCTCAGCGCCATACCGGTGGCGATGGCCAAAGAAAAAAAATTGGTCATCTCGACTGCGACGGTTGCGCTGCAAGAACAGGTCGTGACCAAGGATATCCCCGATATCCTAAAACATACCAATCTTGAATTTAAGGCGGTCTTAGCCAAAGGCCGGGGCCGATATCTCTGTACCCATAAGTTGGAACAGCTGATTCAATTTTACAGCGGCACGGTGGTGGCCATGTCACTGTTTGAAGAAACCATGGCCGCCGATGAAGCTACCTTGTTGCAATACAACGAGTTGATGGCCACCTTCGGATCCGGGCAGTGGAGCGGCGACCGCGACCAGTGGCCGGATAAGCTACCGGATTCGACCTGGCATACCGTGACTTCAACGCATCGGGAGTGCCTCAATCGGCGCTGTCCGCACTATCAGAATTGTCCATTCTTCGAGGCCCGCAAGGCACTGGAAGACGCCGATGTCATTATCGCCAATCACGACCTGGTGATGGCCGATCTGGCCTTGGGCGGCGGCGCGATCCTGCCGGCCCCGGAAGACACCATCTATATCTTCGATGAGGGTCATCATCTACCTGATAAGGCTCTGATGCATTTTGCCAATCAGCTGACAGTCAAGTTTATGCTCAACCAGCTCGAGAATTGGCGCAAGCAGATACCCAAGGTGCGCCTAGAGTTGGCCTATGGGGATCACTCCGAGCGTTTGATGGACGATCTATCCGATGGCCTGATTCAGTGTCACCAGCATCTGGCCATGGCTTGGACGGCGCTGCAGCCCTGGTTTGAACGCTTAAATTCCGACGATCGCACCCTGACCTTGATGCAACCGGAACAGCGCGAGCCGCTGAATGAAATTCTAATTCCTCTCCAGTCGCCCTTTGTGGCGCTCTACACGACTCTGGCTGCGATCGAAGAGAGTATCCGGAAGCGTCTGTCTGGCACCACCGATGTCGACGAAAAGGACCGCCTGCAATTGGCACTGCCGGTTATTGGCCGTTGGTTGTCGCGCATTGAACCGGCACGCGATCTAATCGCCAGTTGGCTGCGCCCCGATCCAGAGCAATATCCACCCACCGCGCGCTGGCTCGATCGTATCGATACGCCGGAAAATCAGGATTTGGTGCTCAACACGAGCCCGGTGTCGGCCAATCAAGTGTTGCGCGCCTTCCTCTGGAATCGCTGCGCCGGAGCCATCGTGACATCGGCGACCCTGACTATCGAAGGTAAGTTCGATCGCTTTATGAATCAGGCCGGCTTAGGGCCCTCGGCGGACTTGTTGCGCCTAGACAGTCCTTTTGATTAT
>JBLHFL010000111.1:0-7069 GCA_047618105.1 Granulosicoccus sp. | reverse complement strand
ACGCTTAACGGTAACATCGTCGCCGACGCGAGCCACGACTATATCGCCGTTGCGCACCCGATCGGTCTTATGGACAGCAATGAGGTCGTCCTCGAGAATGCCGATATCCTTCATGCTGAGACCCTGAACCTGCAACATAAAATCGGCTCTGGGGTGAAACAGACCCTTGGGGAGGTCAAAATACTCGGCGATTTGTTCTTCAGCCAGTATTGGGGAGCCTGCTGCGACCATACCGACAACTGGCAAACCGGTTTCGGACGCGGGTAAGCGGATACCACGGCTGGCGCCATGAACAATTTCGATATAACCTTTGCGTGCCAATGCCTTAATATGTTCTTCGGCGGCATTTGGCGATTTAAAGCCAAGGGTCTTCGCAATTTCTGCCCTTGTGGGCGGGTAACCCGTATCATCAATGTGATCTTTGATGACATCGAGAACTTGCTGTTGCCTTGCCGTGAGTTTTTCCATAACCTAGCACCTGTTATTATGTACAGTACATGTGATTATATACAGTCAAGATCGGCTGTAAAGGGATAAATCGTTTGAAAAGTAGCAGTCAATTATTTCCAGTGGAACTGATCTCCGCAGAAGTTCGAGTAGATCATTTTGAAGACTCTTATTCATTGAAGCCGAATAAGAGCAAAGATAACTCGGTTGAAATTGCGTTGATTCATTTACACGCCAACCGGAACCCAGACGGGGATCAGGTATTGTTTGTCCACGATGTGTTCGAAAGCCATTGGCAGTGGACCGACGGACCCTGCAAGCCGGTGATTGCTAAGCTACTGAACCAGGGGGTATCAGTCTGGCTTATGGATTGGCGCGCGCATGGTTCGTCTAAAAAAAATAAGCAACCGCAATTAAATAATATCGAAGAGATGGCAGACCTCGATCTGTCGTCGGTAACGGCCTTTATCGAGGAGAAAAACGGCCAACCTCTTACCCTGGTGGCTCGCGGTCTAGGCTCGCAAATGGCCCTAATTGGCTTGGCCGGTTTGCGCAATATCAAACGCTACATCCTAATCGACGCCGGTTCGGTCCGAGGGCTAAGGCGTTATTGGATTCCCGGTTGGAAGTGGCTCAAGCAGGCGCAATTGATCGGTCGACACTGGATTCGCGGCAACGGGTCGGAACAGGAACCGGTCACCCTGTTCAAAAACCAGCTCAGCCGACAAGGCCTGTTTGCGCGCTTTCGGCATAAGAATACCCGCCAACAGCTCGAGACCCTTCAGCAATTAGCGGGCAGCATTATCTGGCTGTGCGCCCAAGGCAGCGCAGAGACAGTGGCCCGTCGGCATGCCGGCAAGCAGGCCAGGATCCATCGCGTTAAACCGTCCGAGGTCCATGATGAGATCTATAAGTTAGTCTCGTCGCAGTCGATCTGAGACCGCTATCGGGTTCTGAAAATTGAACACGATGATGTAACTGGACAGGGCGAAGGTGGCTATGGCCGTGGACTGAACCAATACCGCGGCCTTTTCCGAGAGCAGGCCAGAGCTTTGCGCCAAGAATGTCACCAGCAGTGAAAATTCCGATATCTGGCCTAATCGATAACCTATATCCCAGGCCAGATGATTGGTTTCGCTGAGCCGTAAGAGCAAAGAATGGAACACGATCGGTTTGCCCACCAAGACCAGCACGGTCAGGATCGCCATCGGGATCATCACTGTGGACAATACCTGTAGATTGAGCTGAGCACCCAAGGTAAAGAAAAACAGGATTAGAAAAAAATCTCGCAGGGGCTTTAAATTCAGTGCAATGTACTGAGAAATTGGACTGCTCGCTAAGCTGACCCCAGCGATAAAAGCGCCTATTTCATAGGATAGGCCGATCAAGTGCGCAAATTCCCCAACTCCCAAACACCAGCCAATGGCCAACAAGAAGATGTACTCATGGAAGCGGTCGAAGCGACTCAAGAGGGGCAATATTGTGTACTTGACCGCCCCCAGTGTGCCCAGAATCAAGATTGGTAACATTATGAGGGGTTTGATCAGTGTCCAGGTGTTAACCGTCTCTTGACCAAAGCTTTCGATGGCCAACAGCACCAAGATGGCAATAAAATCCTGTATCAACAGAATGCCAACCATTAGCTCGCCGGAGTGGCGATGATGCAGGACCGTCGTGGGAAGCAACTTAATACCGATGATGGTGCTGGAGAACATCAGGCAGAGCCCGATAATAATGGCCTCACCAACCTCAAAACCCAACAACCGGGTTACCGCAAATCCGGTCCCTGCAAAAGCCAAGCAACTGACGATGCCGACCAGTAAGCTTTTCCTTAAGGTGGTCATTAAATTTGACAGCTGCATGTCCAGCCCGAGCAGGAAGAGCAGAAAAATAATGCCAATTTCGGAAATGTCGGTCAGCAATTGGGTATCTTCGATCACCGAAAAGCCAAAGGGTCCAATTAGAACGCCGAGTAAGATATAGGCAATCAGCAATGGCTGTCGGGTATAGAGCGCGAGCGTTGCAAGTACCGCGGCGCCGGTGAAAATCAGGAAGAAGGAAAAGACCATAATTTGTTTGCCGAAGTTGGTGAAAGCCAGAAGCCGGATAAGGGTTTCGCTTGATTCGAAACCAGTATCCTTCAACTGCGCCCGGTTAGGAAGGGCGCTTGTTCAACATGGGCTTGACCTTGTCGCGCATCGAACGCAGTAACTGTTCTGTCGCGTCCCAGGAAATGCAGGCATCGGTGATCGATTGACCGTAGGTCAAATCGGCCAGGTCGGCCGGAATTTTTTGATTGCCGGCCACTAAATTACTTTCAATCATCACGCCAATAATCGATTGATTGCCTTCAGCGATCTGATTGGCCACATTGTCTGCCACCAGCGTTTGCAGATTGTGGTCTTTGTTGGAGTTAGCATGTGAGCAATCGACCATAATATTCGGCACAACCCCCGCCTTGCTTAATTGGCCTTCACAGACCGCTACCGAAACCGAATCGTAATTGGGCTTGCCATCACCGCCGCGCAAGACGACATGGCCGTAGCTATTGCCCTTAGTGGTAATGATCGACACCTGACCCTGATGATTAATGCCTAGGAAGTTATGCGGTGATGACACACTTTTCAACGCATTGATGGCAACGTCTAGCCCACCATCTGTACCGTTTTTAAAGCCCACGGCAGAGGATAGCCCGCTCGCCATTTCACGATGCGTCTGACTTTCCGTGGTACGGGCACCAATGGCCGACCAGCTGATCAAATCCTGTAGATATTGTGGGGAAATCGGATCCAGGGCTTCGGTTGCCGTAGGCAGGCCAATTTCAGCGATGTCCAACAAGAGCTGGCGGCCGATATGCAGGCCATCGGAAATTTTAAAGCTGTCGTTCAGATAGGGGTCATTGACCAATCCCTTCCAGCCGGTCGTTGTGCGGGGTTTTTCGAAGTAAACGCGCATGACCAGAAGCAGGGTATCCTGCACCTCGTCACTAATCTGTTTCAGACGCTTGGCATAGTCGATGGCCGCTTTGGTATCATGGATCGAACAGGGGCCGATAACCACGATCAAACGCGGATCGGCGCGATCTAAGATATTACGAACCGCGCTCCGACCCTGGGCAATGGTTAGGTGAGCCATTTCGGTAACGGGAACGTCTTGTTTCAACTGAGCCGGCGTAATTAGTATTTCTTGTCTACCAATGTTCAGGTTTTCTATCTTATTCATTGTCATTGTCTTATCGTAACGGTTGCTAAAGATACATCGATAATAGGCGGGTACATAAATAATTACAACCCGTACAAATTTATTTACAGGAGTTCCATGTTATGTTCAAAGATGATCGGGTAAATCGTATCTTTTTACCCGCGGCAGGTATTGCCATTGTTGTATTGGGTTCGATCATTCTAACCTACACCTATATGAAGAATAACCAGGCTGGTAAATATCCAGTCGATATCAATCTCACGCAGCCGCAAGCGTTAAAGGTTTGTCTTGGGCAGGCCCGAGAAGACTATGGTGATAACATATTGCAAAGTACTTTTGATCAACAGTCTTCGCGCTTTAATGTTAGTGAAAATACATTCACCATCTTTGCAGACCTTGTTATTAAAGGTATGGAACGCGAGCCGGCCTATATACGCTGTGAAGTATCAGCAAAGAATAGAGAAATTTTAGATTACCGAATTAAGGGCATGAAGCGCAAAAGTCTATTTTAGGTTACTCAGTTTGAGTTTAAAACAAAGCATACTTCAGTCCGAGCAGCATCAGTAGGCTGGCCAGAATGGGATGCATTAATTTACTCGGAATACGACTCGACAGCGCACTGCCTAAATAGATGGCTGGTAATGAACCGGCTAATAGGCAGGCCAACAATACGAAATCGACATTGCCCAGGCGCAAGTGGACCAGACCGGCGATAAAGGTCAGGGGCACTGCATGGGCGATATCGGTACCGACTATTTTTTTAGGCGCTAGGTACGGAAACATAATCATTAACACGGCCGTGCCGATGGCGCCTGCGCCTACCGAGCTGAGCGTGACAAAGGTTCCCAAGATAATACCAACACCAATCAACCGCCAAGACCCGCCGGAGGCATCTGCCGCGGTGTTTTGCCGACGACTGTATAGGGCTGAAATTCGGGTGCGAAACAACAGGGCAATGGACGTCAGAATGAGCATAAAGCCGAGTGCGCTTTTTAGCAGGGGGGCATAGTTTTCGGGCGAGTCGGACCAGGTTGATAAAAAGATACCGGTCACCACCGCCGCGGGCAGGCTGCCCAGCGCGAGATTGCGCACGATGGTCCAATTGACGTGGCCTTGCCTATGATGGCTGACCAGACCGCCGGTTTTGGTTAGGGCGGCAAACCAGAGATCGGTGCCGATAGCTATGTGAGCTGGGAAGCCAAAGAGGAGTAAGGCAGGGGTCATCAGGGCACCGCCCCCGACGCCGGTAATACCGACTATCAGGCCAATAAGACCACCTGTTAGGACTAAAAAAAGGATTTCCATATGTATAAAAAAGGCATAAATTGAGTGTGTCAGTCAATCTAACTGTTATTTGCTACTTCTAAAAAGAATAGTTAATGATATTTATATAACTAATTTGCAGGTTAGACGGTAGGTTGGTTACTATTCCCGTAACCCACTCAGAAGTTTAAGATGTCATCTGGACGTTCAGTGATCAATTTATACTTCAACAGCCAGCTTTATTGACATAAAAACATTGCCCTACAAGGATTGAATCAATGAAACTTCAGCAGCTAAAGTATATTTGGGAAGTGGCCCATCACGATCTTAATGTCAGCGCCACGGCTCAGGTGCTCTATACCTCACAGCCGGGCATCAGTAAGCAGATTCGACTCTTAGAAGATGAATTGGGTATTGAAATCTTTGCCCGGTCAGGTAAGCATTTAACCCGTATCACGCCTGCGGGTGAAGCGGTGCTCAAGGTGGCCGGTGAGATCTTGGGTAAGGTCGACTCCATCAAGCAAATTGCCCAGGAATACAGTAACGACAAGAAGGGCAGTCTTAGCCTAGCGACAACCCATACTCAGGCCCGATATGCCTTGCCCAGTGTTATCGAAGGCTTTATTCACGACTACCCTGAAGTGTCCTTTCATATGCATCAGGGTAACCCGACGCAAATCGCTGAAATGGCGGCCGATGGTACGGTCGATATGGCGATCGCAACCGAGGGCATGGATCACTTCACCGATTTGGTAATGATGCCCTGTTATCGTTGGAATCGCTCGATAGTGGTCCCCAAGGATCATCCGCTGGCGCAAAAAAACACCATTTCGCTGGAAGACGTCGCAATGTACCCGCTGGTGACCTACGTTTTCGGCTTCACCGGTCGGTCCAAGTTGGACGATGCCTTCCTGCAGCGTGATCTAAAACCCAAGGTGGTCTTTACCGCGACCGATGCCGATGTCATCAAGACGTATGTGAGACTGGGTCTCGGGGTTGGAATTCTGGCGCATATGGCCATCGATCCCGAAACCGATCGGGATTTGGTCAGTATCGATGCCAGTCATCTATTTGAGGCCAGCATTACCAAGATTGGCATGCGCAAGGGCACCTTCCTGCGTGGTTTCCAGTTCCGTTTCATCGAACGTTTTGCCCCGCACCTGACCAAGGCCGTGATCGAGCAAGCGATGCGTTGCAGCAGTCGTCATGATCTCGATGAGCTGTTTAAAAATACCCCATTACCGACCTACTGAGTCTTCTCGGCATGTAAGCCGCACTCTTTTTGTGTGGCTTCTTCCCACCACCAGCGGCCTTCACGTTCGTGCTGATTGGGCAGGGTCGGTTGGGTGCAGGGTTCACAACCAATACTTTTGAAGCCTTGTAAATGCAACGGATTGAATGGCAGCTCGAACATCTTGATATAGTTCCAAACATCGGCCGACGACCAGTTAGCGAGCGGATTGTATTTCGTCAAGAGCTCGCTTTTGCCGCTAAAGAGGGTGTCCGCTTGCACCACCGGGACGTTGCTGCGGGTATTCGGGCTCTGGTCTTTGCGCTGCCCGGTAATCCAAGCATCTAACGGCAATAGGGCTCGAGCGAGCGGTTCGATTTTGCGGATGCCGCAACATTCCTGATGCCCGTCGGTAAAAAAGCTGAACAAACCCTTCTCCTGCACCAGGGCCTGCAGCGCGACATGATCGGGGGTGAACACCTCGATATCGATCTGGTAATGAGTCCGCACTCGCTCTAGATATCGATAGGTTTCCGGGTGCAGGCGGCCGGTATCGAGCGTAAAGACCCGGGGCTTGGTGCTCAGTTTGCTAATCATATCGACCAAGACCACATCTTCGGCCCCGCTGAATGAAACAGCAATATCGGCGTGATCGGCCACGGCCCGTTTGATAATGTCGCGCGGTGATAGGGCGCTTAATTCCAGTTGATAGTTCAGCATGTCGGTCATTAGTGGCGGTCCGGAAGGAGAAGATTGGCTCAAAAGGTACCATGACGCGGCGCTAAAATTAAATAACTGTATAAGATAACCTTATTACATAACCTGATCGAATAACGTGAAACCTGGGATGTTCCACGTGGAAACACTCAATCGGCGCCTGTAGCAGGCTATATCAAGCTCGTCGGCAACACAATAATTCACTTTTTA
>JBLHFL010000110.1:0-7070 GCA_047618105.1 Granulosicoccus sp. | reverse complement strand
TACCTTGCTGTAGGTCTATCCTATGCACCTCTTTCAATCGTTCAGGAATCAAGCCATGCGAATCTTATTCACCGGCGGCAGTGGCAAGGCCGGCAAACATGCTATCGCGCATTTACTCGAGCAAGGTCATCGCGTGACCAATGCGGATCTGGTGCCGCTCGACCTGCCTGGCGTTGATTCGCTACGAGTTGATCTAACCGATGCGGGCCAAGTCTTCAACGCCCTGCATGCCTATGCGGGTTTTGATGAGCTTGAATCCGGCACCGGCGTGCCGAGCTATGACGCGGTTGTGCACTTTGCCGCGATCCCGTGCATTCTGATTCAGCCCGACAACGAAACCTATCGCATCAACACCCTGAGCACCTATAACGTGCTCGACGCGGCCGTTAAACTGGGCATTCGCAAAGTCATCTTTGCCTCCTCGGAAACCACATACGGCATCTGCTTTGCCGATGGTGATAAAAAACCCGACTACATTCCCATCGATGAGGATCACCCGACGATTCCGCAGGACAGCTATGCCATGTCGAAGGTCGTTAACGAGATCACCGCCCGCTCGTTTCAGGCTCGGAGCGGTTTTGATATTTACGGCTTGCGCATTAACAACGTTATTGAACCGCACGAATACGCGACCAACTTCCCCGCCTTTATGGACCAACCCGAGCTACGCCGGCGTAATATCTTTGCCTACATCGACGCCCGAGACCTAGGTCATATGGTCGACTGTTGTCTTAAAACCGATGGCCTGGGCTACGAAGTGTTTAATGTCTCGAACGACGACCTGTCGGTCGGCATCAGCAATCAAGCCGTTATCGACCGTTTCTATAAGGGCGTGCCGCAAAAGCGTGCCATGGGCCCGAATGAGACGTTCTTTGCCAATGACAAGGCCAAACGACTGGTCGGCTTTGCACCGCAACACTCTTGGCGCAACGTGCTCTAAGCCGAGGCGACGAGCAGTGTTCCCGCAACGGGACGCTGCTCGCTGTCGGCCTAGTGGCCACCACCAATGCTATTGCACAGCTAGCCAGCCAGCCTGAGAGCCCCAATTGAATATCAGCAACCTGTATCGCTACGCTATTGATGGCACTGCTACTTCGAGCCACGCGGTTGAGCTGTCGCTCAGCGGCATAGTCTCTCATCAAGACACGCACCGTTGGCGACAAATTCTATTTGTGCCTCAGGCAACCTTGGATGAATTTGCGCTCTCGGCCACCGCACTCAGAGCCAACGTGGTTATTCGGGGCGGCACCAATATTCACGACCTACCATCGGGGACTGTGGTCACCATCGGCGCTGTCAAAGTCCGCCTAACCTTTCACTGTGAACCGTGCAAAAAAATCAGAGGTGTGATTAGTACCAAGGCGATTTTGCACCAGCGTGGCTATTTTGGCCAAGTCATCCAGCCGGGTTTGATTTCATTGGACGATAAGATTGCGGTCAGCGCGGAGCGAATGCCGGCTATACCCTATGCGGTTGCTGATCGGGTGCGCTGGTACCTTGCTCAACAAAGCGAGCCAATGAGTGCCAGCCAATTGCTCCGGGACTTGGGTGTGCCACTCAGTTATTGCCGAGCGTTGCCCAATATTATTCGCAATCGGCCCGATATCGATCCGGCGCAAATCATCTATGCCTCGGCCCGAAAGAAGCCTTCCAGATAACAGCCCGTACTCTCACGAATCGGCTGTGCCAATCTGTATCACCACGCTGCCCAAACGTTGTTCGGACTCCACTCGTCGATGCGCATCGACCGCCTGCGTCATTGGATACACTCGGTCCACCACAGCCTTTAATTCGCCGGTGCTGAGCATCTGCTGCAAGCAGTGTAATTCTGCGCGAGTTTCACCGGCAAAGGCGAACAGGGCTCGCTGGCTTGAAAATATTGAGGTCACAACGGATCGAAGCATTTTCAATAGGGTCGGGTTAGCCATCAGATATCGGCCCTTCGGACGCAGCGCGCGCATCGTGCGGCCATAGGGGCTGGACGCCACCATATCCAAGATAACATCATAACTGGCCGGGTTCTGGCGGAAGTCGGTCTGATGATAATCGATCACCCGATCGGCGCCGAGTGCGTGCAATAGTGCGGCCTTGTTGGCACTGTCGACGGCGGTGACCTGCGCACCCCGTTGTTTGGCGATTTGCACGGCATAGGTTCCGATGCTGCCACCGGCACCATTGATCAATACATGCTCGCCCGCTTGAATGCCCGCCCGATCCATAAAATGCAGCGCATTTAAGCCACCGAGCGGCACCGCGGCCGCCTCGGCATAGGACAGGCCATCGGGAATGGTGGCCAGGGTGTAATCACTCGGCAGACACAGGTATTCGCCATAGGCGCCAAAGCGCAGCTGGCTGGAGCCAAACACCCGCTCGCCGGGTGCGAGATTTTGCACCGCCGCACCCACCTGAGTAATTTGTCCGGCAAAATAACCGCCCAAGATCTGCCGCTTGGGTTTGCGGATGCCCAGGGCAAGCCGCAATGGCAGCCAGAACCACTGCACCGGAAAGTGGAAGCTGCGCAACTCACAGTCGGATTTGGTCGCCTCTGCGGCATGCACTCGGATCAACACTTCATTCGCCAACGGACTCGGGGTGGGTCGGTCGGCCAACTGCAGTACCTCGGCAGCGCCGTATTGACGGTAGATAATTGCTTTCATCGGTTGTTCTCCTTGCAACAGATACCTGATTTGCTAAGGGTAGCATAGCGGCTCAACAACGCAGGACAACACAGATGGCTCACCCGCGTGACGCGGCCGCGCCTGGGCGGTAAGATGCTGACCTGCACCACACCGCCGACTCAGGTCGTGGGACGGTCACACACCCCTTATTTCATTAGAGCAGGTTTTTATGCGTACTCGCTGGGACATCTTTTGCCGTGTTGTCGATAACTTTGGCGATATCGGGGTGACTTGGCGCTTGGCGCGCCAATTGGTCGCCGAGCAGGATATGGCCGTCTGCCTCTGGGTCGATGATCTGAATGCCCTCTGCCCGCTCTGCCCGGAGGCCGATGCCAACCTCGATCAACAAAGCCTGAGCGGCGTTACCGTCAAGCAGTGGCCAACCCAGTGGCCCGGTGCCGAGGCCGCCGATGTGGTCATCGAGGCCTTCGCGTGCGATTTGCCAGCCGCCTATATAGCCGCCATGGCCGAGCGTGAGCGCCCCTCGCTGTGGCTCAACCTGGAATACCTCAGCGCCGAAGACTGGGTTGAGGGCTGCCATGGTCTGCCCTCTCTGCAAGCCAAGGGTTTACACAAGTTCTTCTTCTTTCCCGGCTTTAGTGCCCAAACCGGCGGTCTATTACGCGAGGCCGATCTGCTCGATCGCCGGCGCGCGTTTCAAAGTTCGCCGACGGCTCGGGTGCAGTTTTTACAGGGTTTGGGCGTGGAGATTGCGCCGACAGAGCGGCTGATGAGTCTCTTTGGCTATGAAAATAGCGCCTTGCCTAGCTGGCTCGACTGTTTGGCCAGCGACACCGAAGCGACCCTGCTGCTGGTGCCGGCTGGGCGTCTCGATGCCGAGCTGCAGCAGTGGCTGAGGATTGCCGATTGGCCCGTTGGCGCGCGCGCTGTGCGTGGCCAGCTTACGGTGCAGAAGATTCCCTTTGTCAGTCAACTCGATTATGACCGGCTGCTGTGGAGTTGCGATCTCAACCTGGTGCGCGGCGAAGATTCCTTTATCCGTGCCCAGTGGGCCGGTCGGCCGCTGCTCTGGCATATCTATCCACAGCAGGAGCAGGCCCATCTGATGAAGTTAGAGGCCTTTTTGCAGCATTATTGCGCAACCCTGTCTCCCGCCGCCGAACAGGCCGTACAGGCCCAATGGCAGGCCTGGAATCGCGGCGAGCCGATGACGAAAAGTTGGTTAGCGGTGCAGGCGGTTTGGCCAGAATTGACCGATCACGCCGAAAAATGGTGCCAAAGGCTGGCAAAACAACAAAATATGTCCCAAGCCCTAGTACAGTTTTACCTAAATTGGTTATGATGCGGCTCCAGGAAACTAGTCTTCCCATGCCAATCGGACATAATTATGAAAACCGCACAAGAAATGAAGCCCAATAGTGTGGCACTGATCGACGGCCAGCCGTGGCTGATTCAAAAAGCCGATTTCACCAAATCCGGCCGTAACAGCGCCATTGTTAAGATGAAACTCAAGAATCTGCTGACCGGCTCCTCGACTGAGACCGTGTTCAAGGTGGATGACAAGCTGGAACCGGTCATTCTCGACAAGATCGAAGTTTCCTACTCGTACAACAGTGACTCGGTCTATGTTTTTGTCGATGCTGATTATAACCAGTATGAGCTCGATGCCGACGACCTGGAAGCTGTCCTACCCTTTATTGTCGATGGTATGACCGACCTCTGTGTCGCGATCTTTTTCGAAGGCAAGGTCATTTCGGTCGACCTGCAGACCACGATCGTGCGTCAACTGACCTACACCGAAGGATCTGCCCGCGGCGATACTTCCGGCAAGGTGATGAAACCGGCGCAACTATCCAACGGCACCGAGTTGAAGGTACCGGATTTCTGCAATATCGGCGACTGGATCGAAATCGATACCCGTACCGGTGACTACAAGTGTCGCGCTAAAGCTCCGGTCTAATAACCGGCGCGGCCGTCAAATGCTAAAAAAGCCCGGTCTGTGTACCGGGCTTTTTTATGTCGATCGATTAGCGCGCTAGAGCCAGTAACCATTGGCCCAATTGGTCGCGCTCGGCCTGGGTCATCTGGGTCAGATTGCCGAGCGGCATATCCTTGTTCACCACCGCCCGAGTGCGGATTTTATCGGCACTGAGCTGAACCTGGGCCAGGGTGTCCAATAGGTAACCGGCCGGCGCCGTACTAAACATGTCCGACCGCGGATTACTGCTGTGGCATTCGGTGCAACGCAAGTCGATCAGCTTCATCGCCTGCTCATCGCTTATCAGGCTTGCAGAATCGGCGCGTTGCTCTAGTTCCGACCAGGGCGCAATGGCCACCATGATCGCTAAGAAGGCCACCAAGCCGCCGATCAAAACCAGCGGTTTGACCTCACCGCGATGCCGTAAATTGAAAAAGTGGCGAATCCACATGCCATCGACAAACAGTGCCATCAGCACCAGCCAGCCGAAGGGATGGCTGTAGGTGAAGGCAAAGTGATTGCTGAGCATAATAAAGATCACCGGCAAGGTCGCGTAATTGTTGTGGATCGAGCGTTGTTTGCCGCGAATCCCAGGACCGGGGCCGGGCACCCGTCCGGCGGCAATTTCGCTGACCATAAAACGCTGGCCGGGAATAATGGTGGTAAAGACATTGGCCGCCATGCAGGTGCCGATCAGCGCGCCAATGTGAATATAGGTCGCGCGATCGGACAGGAACTGATCCAGCGCCCAAGTCCAGGCCGTCAACAACAGGGTCACCGTGACGGTAAACCACAGGCCCTGTTCCACTAGCCGAGTGCGGCACAGGCCTTCGTAAACAATGAATCCGACTAGAATACTGCCGATCGACAGGCCGATGGCACTGGCCGCACCGATGGCGGATTTCGAGGCATCGAGCAGATAGGCGTCGGCACTGACGTAGTAGAGCAAGGTCAACAGCAACGCGCCACTTATCCAGGTGGTGTAGGCTTCCCATTTAAACCAGTGCAGGCGGCTCGGCATCTGTTCCGGCCCGTGCTGATATTTGGCCACCTCATAGAAACCGCCGCCGTGCACGGCCCATAGATCCCCCTTAATACCCTTCTGCTTCTTCCACTGCGGCGGCTCCTGCAAATTATTGTCGAGCCAAATAAAATAGAACGAGGCACCGATCCAGGCGATGCCGGCGACAACGTGAAAGTAACGCAAAATCAGGTGCAGCACTTCGAGAAAATAACTCGCCATCGGTTTAACTCGCTTAGGTTGAGGGCCCGGCTATCGGGTCAGTGACTGGCGGCACCCAAGTGCCGGCCGGGTCTTTGCTGACCCGCTCACCCATGAGGTAGGTTGCGGCAATGGAACGGTCATCGCCGAGCATCATCAGGGCGAACAGCTTATCGTGCAGGCTGTGGCTCTGTGCTAGGCGAAAGGCTAGGAACGGTGTGGCGGCCCAGTCGAGCACCACTATGTCGGCTTCAACGCCAACCTCGAGTTGGCCGATGGTGCCTTCTAGGTCGAGCGCTCGGGCGCCCCCGAGTGTGCTCAGATACAGGCCTTCGAAGGCCGACAGCTTATTGCCCAGGAGCTGCTGCACCTTATAAGCTTCGTTGTAAGTCTGCAGCAATGAGAAGCTGCTGCCGCCGCCGACATCGGTGCCCATGCCGACGGTGACCTTGTGCTCGCGCACCGCCTTGAGGTTGAACAGGCCGGAGCCGATAAAGAGGTTCGAGGTTGGGCAGTGGGCGATGGCCGTATCATGGTCGTGAATCGCCGTGAGCTCGCGTTCATTGAGATGAATACCGTGCGCCAGCACACTGCGTTTGCGCAATAGGCCGGCATCTTCATAGACGCCAACATAGTCGGCCGATGCCGGAAACAACTCTTTCACCCACTCACATTCCTGCAGATTTTCCGAGACATGGGTCTGCATATAGACATCGGGATACTCGGCCATCAGGTCGCGACAGGCGGCCAATTGCGCCGGTGTCGAGGTCGGTGCAAAGCGCGGCGTCAGTGCATAGGCCAGGCGACTGCGACCGTGCCACTTGTCGATCAGGGCCTTGGATTGGTGATAACTCGACTCGGCGGTGTCTTGCAGGGCCGGCGGGCAATTACGATCCATCATCACCTTGCCGGCGATCAGGCGCATATTCTTAGCCTCGGCCACCTCAAACAGAGCCTCGACCGACTGCGGGTGCACGGTGCCAAACACCAATGCCGTGGTGGTGCCGTTGTTAAGCAGTTCGGTGGTGAAAATTTTCGCGATTGCGCTGGCATGGGCTGGGTCGGCGAACTTCTCCTCGGCCGGAAAGGCGTGTTCGGTCAGCCAGGTCAGCAGCTGTTCGCCATAGGCGGCGATCATTTCGGTTTGCGCGAAATGGACATGGCAATCGATCAGACCGGGGATAATGAGCTGCCCGGTATGACGCTGAAGGGTAAAGCCGCTCGGGTACTG
>JBLHFL010000109.1:0-7181 GCA_047618105.1 Granulosicoccus sp. | reverse complement strand
AACGACGAAAACGGTATCGATCAGACCGACCTGCTCCTACTTTCCATACTGCAAAAAGACGCGCTCGCCAGCACCGAACAACTGGGTTCGAGCGTCGGTCTTTCTGCGACCGCAGCGAAACGCCGAGTAAACAAATTGCGCAAAAATGGCGTAATCACTAAGAATGTCGCGATCGTTGACCCAGAGTCGGTCGGTTTTGACATTTTTTCGTTGGTCTTTGTCAATCTCGAACGAGACCGGCGGGATATTGTGCACAGTTTTAAGAAATCGATTACCCAAAACCCTAGGATTAGCACCGGCTTCTACACCACCGGTGAGGCCGACTTTGTATTACTAATCGCTTCGAAATCGTTGGCCGATTATGAAGCCTTTACTCAGGAATTTTTCTGGGAGAACCCGAATATCAAGAACTTTAAGACCATGGTGGTTTTGGATCGGGTTAAGTGTGGTTTTGAATTGCCACTGGTATAAGCAGGTCAATTGCGGTTTTTTAGGGGGATTTTTCTACTGGAAGGATGTGCCGGATATGCCACGTCACTAATGCTGGGTAGGCTCTTGACACCTGCTTGGATTGATCGGGCAGGCGCTGAAGACCTGCCCTCATGGATTTTAGGCGACGAACTCTTGCCAGTCTAAGAGCAATTGCTTGAAATCGAGTAGGCCACATTCGGCAATCGACTCCGACTCATACAGGTTTGTCTCCTCCGGGAATTCTTCATCATCTTCTCGCTCCAGCGCGGTGACCTCGACGGTCTCACGCTCTAAACGCAGATTAAGGTCACGCCCGAGAATGTTTTTCTCGATCAGTTGCTCACCGTCCAAGAGGTCAATAACGGCCAACAAATCAATCATTTTTGAACTGTTTTGACCCAATTCCTCGGTCAGCCAACGGCCCAATACTTCATGACCCATCGATAAAACCGCATTCGGTTTACCGTCATCATCAAAGGAAAATTCGTAATCCATAATAGTCTCTAGTTAGGGTGCAAGGTCAGGGGGCAGGGGTCGCAAGGCGCGCCCTCGCCTACCGTTATTCGGGTTATTTTGGGGGTATTGATTGGCTGACGAGCTCGGCCATGGCCAAGCTATTGTCCGCCGTTTGGCTGCGTAAATGATCCACCACACTGACTTTATTAACCAGCGGCTGATTTTGGCTGGCCTTCCACTTGCCCTCGATCGAGGTCACCCGGAACTCCAAACCGACGATTGCGCCCATCAGCTTTTCTACATGCGCGGCCGGAGCATCGGCTACTTGCCAAGGGACTGGCTGACTGGCCTCCTGCTGATCGGTTAAACGATCTAACATCTCGCGCTTCCACTGGGTGTCGTGAATTGCCACTAAATCGCCGTGCAAATGCACGCTCAAATAATTCCAGGTCGGGACGACCTTAGCGTCGATCTGCTTGGTCGCATAGTAGCTGGGAGACATATAGAGTTGCGGTCCGGCAAAGATCACCAAGACATCGGTGGCCGCCGCGCACTGGCGCCACATTGGATTGGCCTTGGCGACATGGCCGCGCAAGACCACGGTGTCGGCGTCGATATCGACCCAATAGAGCGGTATATGATTAGCCTCTAAGCCGTCGTCCGTGGCCATCACCAGGGTTGCCAGCGGTTGCTCGGCAATCAACTGCTGCATCACTGCTGTATCGACCTGTCTGAACATGTCTGGAATATACATCTGCTACTCCGCGCTGGGTCCTTAGGACTCGCTTACTGTATCGGGTTTCAGTAGGTCCAATGCGATGGCCTCTGCGACCTTAATTCCATCGATTCCCGCTGACAGGATGCCGCCGGCATAGCCCGCGCCTTCACCGGCCGGATACAGGCCCAAGGTGTTAATGCTTTGAAAATCAGCGCCGCGCTTAATGCAAATGGGCGATGAGGTACGCGTCTCAACCCCGGTCAACAGGGCATCGGCCATCGAAAACCCGTCAATTTGCTTGTTAAACGCCGGGATCGCTTCACGCAGCGCCTCAATGGCAAAGGCCGGCAATGCCTTGCTCAGATCGCCCAGGCTAATACCCGGCTGATAGGAAGCCGATACCGCGCTGAGATCGACTGATGGCTTGTTGTTGAGGAAGTCACCAACCAGTTGAGCGGGCGCGCTGTAGTCGCCGCCGCCCAGTTCGAAGGCGAGGCGCTCGAGCTTACGCTGTAAATCGACCCCGGCGAGGACGTGCTCTGGGTAATCCTGTTCCGGAGTAATGCCGACCACGATGGCGGAATTGGCATTGCGTTCATTACGCGAATATTGCGACATACCATTGGTGACCACCCCGCCCGGCTCGGATGCGGCCGCGACCACGGTCCCGCCCGGACACATACAAAAACTGTAGACACTGCGGCCGCTCTTACAATGGTGCACCAGTTTATAGTCGGCCGAACCGAGAATCGGGTGTCCGGCACTGGCGCCAAAGCGCGCCTTGTCGATAACCGACTGGGGGTGTTCGATGCGAAAACCAATTGAAAACGGCTTGGCTTCCATATAGACGCCTTGCGCGAGGAGCATTTCAAAACTGTCTCGGGCGCTGTGGCCAATGGCCAGAACCACATGGCGCGATGGCAGGAATTCGCCATCGGCCAGAGTAACACCCGTCACCTGTCCCGTGCCGCCATCGACTGGGGCCTCGCGGTGTAACTCAGAGACCTTCTGATTAAAGCGAATCTCGCCACCCAAGTGGATGATTTCAGCCCGTATCCGTTCCACCATCGTCACCAGTTTAAAGGTTCCGATATGGGGTTTGCTGACAAAGAGAATTTCCTCCGGCGCGCCGGCTTTGACAAATTCGCTCAGCACCTTGCGGCCCAGGTGACGTTTATCCTTAACCTGACTCCACAATTTGCCATCGGAAAAGGTTCCGGCCCCGCCCTCACCAAACTGCACATTGGACTCCGGATTGAGTTCGCGCTTGCGCCACAATGCCCAAGTATCTTGCGTCCGCTGACGGACATCCTGACCGCGTTCGAGCACAATCGGTTTTAGACCCATCTGCGCTAGCAACAAGGCCGCCAAGATGCCACAGGGGCCGAAGCCTATAACGATCGGACGCGCCTGTTGGGCGGCGGGGAAAGTTGGCTCCGCCTGGGCGACAAAATGGTAACCGGTATCGGGGGTAGCCCGCACGCCGACCAAGTTATCGAGCTGGCCGAGCAGTTGGGTCTCGAGCTCGGGCGATACGAGCGCATCAATCTGATAAATCAATAGGATGTTTTTTTTCTTGCGCGCGTCATAGCTGCGCTTGAACAGGCTATAGCTGAGCAACGCGTCGTCTCTGATAGCCAGAGTTGCGCAAATGGCGGCTCTTAAATCGGCTTCGCTGTGATTCAACGCGAGCTTGATTTCGTTCAGTCTTAACATGCTAGGGTCACTTCGGTAAAAAAAGGCTCAAGACACGCAGTCCGGCTCAACGGGTAACTAGGGTGCTTTGGCTTGGCCACCCGATTCAGTGCGACATTCTACACCACTTTTGATCCGGTCACTCAATCTCTAAAAGCAAATAACGGCCTTTGTCGGGTCGATTGGGCCGACAATCGGATGGCTTGACTAAAAAGCCATCGATACGACGGGCCGGCCGGACCTTTGGGCCGATTAAACAGGCCGCCCGCCGAATGCTTGATCGCTCAGGACAGCCACTCGGCTGGCCATCATTACGCCGTTACATTGGGTGGCGTAAGTTCACAGTTAATTGATAGTAATAAGCATAAAAGATGATGTCTTTCAGGCCCTGATTATCCTACATTAGCCACTCAATCCCTCGTCTAATTGAGTAGAACCAATGGTGCCTAAAAACGATCCGGGCTGTGGCTGGTTAAACCTGTTACCGCCACGAACGGCTATGCCTGCCTTGAATCAAGACCTCGATTGTCCTTGGGTGATTATCGGGGCCGGCTACACCGGCCTGGCTGCCGCACGCACCTTGGCGCTGCTCCGCCCCAATGATCAGATCGTGCTGATCGAGGCAGAGGCCGCTGGTGAGGGAGCCAGCGCCCGCAATTCTGGTTATTTGGTCGACTCCACGTTGAATGACGGGCATATGTCCGAAAATGGCCTGAGCCATTACAAACAGAAATACCAGCTCAATGCACTCGGGGTTCAAACCGTCGCCAACTTCGTCGAGCGCTACCAGGTCGATTGTGACTGGAACGCCAGCGGTAAGTACCATGCCACGGCATTGGCTAAAAATGAGGCCAAGTTGCGCACCTTTAGCCGCACCTTAGATGACTGTGACATTGCCAACACGCTGATGGAAGCACCGGCGCTGCGCACCCGACTGGGCACCGACTTCTATCGCATGGCGGTGCACACCGCTGGCGGAGTTATGTTGCAGCCGGCCAAACTGGCCCGAGCCATGATCGAGGCCCTGCCCGCCAATGTCAGCCTCTATGAACAGTCGCCGGTACTCAACTGGACTCGTTCAGGCAGCCGTCATGAGTTGACCACGGCCAAGGGCCGCATCAACGCCGACCACCTGTTGGTGTGCACCAATGGCTTTATACCGTCGCTCGGCCTGAAACGGGACCGCGTGTTTCCCTTGACGCTGACCGCCAGCCTAACGCGCCAGCTCACCGAGGCTGAATTCCAAAGCCTGGGATCCCCTCAGGAATGGGGCCTTTTATCGGCCCAAGCGATGGGCGCGACCGTCCGCTTGACCGGCGATCGACGGATTATGATTCGCAATACAGCCGAAGCCCTATGGTCGGTTAATATGACCGCGAGCCGACTGGCTCGGCGGGTCCAGGGCCACAACGACGGCCTGCGCAAACGCTTTCCAACGCTGCCGAGCAATCTGATCGAACACAGCTGGTCGGGCATTACTTGCATCAGCGCCAACAGCGCCAACCTGTTTGAACAGCTCAGCCCCACGCTCAGCGTGGCCGGTTGTTATAACGGCGGCGGTATTGGTCTGGCGACCCTATTCGGCGAGCAACTGGCCTACCAGGCCATCGGAGAGCGGACCGATGAGATGGATCGCATTCAACAGCGACCGACCCCGACCTGGTTACCACCGAACCCTTTCTTAACGCTCGGCATCAAGACGCGCCTAGTCAAGGATCGTTATTTCGGGCGACTGGAACGTTAGCCCACAAGGGCCTGGCAAGAGTCGGGCCTGTCTTCCAACACAGATAGAGATTTCCTATGTCGGCCCTATTCTCACCCTTACAGATTAAAGATGTGCATTTTCGCAACCGTATCGGCATTTCGCCGATGTGCCAATACAGCTCGGTGGAGGGTGTCGCCAATGACTGGCACCTGGTCCACCTGGTGTCCCGGGCCATTGGTGGCGCCGGCCTGATTATCGCGGAAGCCACGGCGGTCTCGCCGGAAGGCCGAATCACCCCGAGTTGTGCCGGATTGTGGCAAGATGGACAGATTGAACCGCTGTTGCGGATCAATACGCTGATCAAGCAGCACGGCGCTGTGCCGGCCATCCAATTGGGTCACGCCGGACGCAAGGCCTCCGCTGCCGCACCGTGGGACGGCGGCGCTCATCTGGCCGATAATCAAGGCGGTTGGCCGCTGATCGCACCGACCGACCAGGCGTTCGATCAGGACAGTACCCGACTGATGAAGGCCCCCAGCATGATCAGCCTGGCCGATATCCAACGTATTCAACAGGCCTTTGTGGCCAGCACCTTGCGCGCACTGGCCGCCGGCTACCAGATGGTGGAACTGCATGGCGCGCACGGTTACCTGTTGCACAGCTTTTTTTCACCCCTGGTCAATCGCCGCACCGATGCCTACGGCGGCGATCTGCGCGGTCGAGCGCGGATGATGCTGGAAACCGTTGAGGCGGTGCGGGCCGTCTGGCCGGAAAACCTGGCCTTGGCGGTGCGCTTGTCGGTGTCCGATTGGACTGAGGGCGGGCTCACGGTGGAAGACAATATTCAGATGACACGCTGGTTACTCGAGCGCGGCGTGGATCTGATCGATTGTTCCGGCGGCGGCGCAACGCCTGCGGCGCGAGCATCGATTGGCAACCATACCGTCAAGCAGGTTGGCATTGCCGGCCAAATTCGCGCAGCCACCGGCATCAAGACCATGGCGGTCGGTGAGATCATCGATGCCCATCAGGCTGAGGCCATTATTGCCAGCGGTCAGGCCGATATCGCGTTGATCGCGCGCCAAAGCTTGCGCGATCCCTATTGGCCAGCCCATGCCGCTGCGCAACTGGGCGTTCCGAGCAAGCCGATGATGCCGACCCAGAATGGCTTCTATGTCGGCACCTAAGCTCAGACCAGGCCTGCGCTTGGGCCTTAGTGCCGATTCGAGGGCCTGTTGGGTCTAAACCTTAGGCCCAGACCAGTTGGCGCCGAGTCTTGATTATTAGCAATAACACCAGGCAGGCGCCGATAATGGCCGCGGGAAAGAGCACGGTGGTTACCGAATAGTGCTCCAACGCGAGGATCGCGAAACTATTGCGGGCTACAAAAAACGCAAAGAAGGGCAGGTTTTCGTCGTGCGGAAAATGATAGGCCTTGCGAATGGTCGGGCCAAACCCCAGCAGGTCGACCCCAGTTAACGCCACAACGGCCCAGAGCGGATCGGATGTAAAGAACCAGATCGGCAAGGAGGCCAATGCCGCGAGAAAAAACAACCAATCAACTTTGGAAATTGAAATATCAGCACGCTTTAAAAACGCCAACAGAGCAATAAAACAGGTAATCACACCGGACACTCCGATTGGCCAGGCACCCATCCCCCCTTCGGCCTCAAGCTGCGCAAAGAATACGATTACCGTGGTAATTCCCCAAATTATCCAGGTGAAAACATGCGGTTTGATTGCACCGGACAATATCGCGCGGATGTAGGGTATAAACGTTACCAAGGTCAGGACGATGGCGACAACACTGAAGACGAGTTTTAAGCTAAATTCCACACTGAGACCTATCTGAAGGGTTGAAATTGTATCGTTTTTGGCGCCTGGGGATGCCCGAACAGCCGGGCAATGCACCCGATCCAGCCTCTGGCGCTCAGAATCCATGGCGAATGGTCAACCGGGGGCGCAGTGTACCTGCAATCGGTGGCGGAAGGGTCACTCGATAGAGATTCGGCACCTCAAAAAGCCCGGTGGTAGCGTCACGATTTACGTCCAGGGCCGTCTTGGTGTCCGTGCCGGGTACACTTTGTCAAAAATTAGACCTATTCAGAAAGGCATTAGCTGAAACCATTAGAACGT
>JBLHFL010000108.1:0-7201 GCA_047618105.1 Granulosicoccus sp. | reverse complement strand
CCTTAGGGCCGATCTGGGTGCTGTGTGCGTCCTTGGGTGGTCCGCAAGCGGTAAAAGATTTTCTCGATCGTTTACCGCTCCAGATACCGGCAACCTTTTTGTATGGCCAACACATAGACGCCGGTTGTCTGGCGGCCCTAGTACAGTCAGTTGGTCGTCACGCCGCGGTGACGATGACCTATGCCGAACACGGCTTACCGTTGGTCAATGGCCAGGTGGCGGTGGTGCCAGTAGATCATGAGATTCAGTTTGTCGACCATTCAGCGGTACTCTGGCAGGACCGAGAATGGAGCGGTCCCTATGGCCCCAGTCACGATCAATTATTGAAAAATGTTGCCGAGCATTTCGGCCGGCAATGCAACGCGATTATCTTCAGCGGTATGGGCAGCGATGGCACCTTGGGTTCGGCCCTGGTCAAGGAAATGGGCGGCACCGTATGGTCGCAGAGCACCGAAAGCTGTGTGCAAAGCTCAATGCCCGATGCCGCCGACCAAGCCGGCAGCGTCGACTGGCGAGGTTCACCGGCTCAATTGGCCGAAAAATTAATAGTCTGGCTGGCGCAACAACACACGCAAGCGGCTTAGCTCAAGGATAAAACTCTATGAAAACGCCATCACAACTCAAGGTCCAGTCTGTCAGCAACCTGGTCGCGAGCCTGTTGATTCCTGTGCACAATAATATGCTTCTGGTGCCCAATATTGTCATCGCCGAGGTGGTCGCCCTGCAGACGATCAGCCCGTTGCCGGATGCACCATCCTGGGCGCTCGGTTCTATCCTGTGGCGCGGTGAACAGGTTCCGGTGATGAGTTTTGAAATTGCCAATAGCCAGATCCACGGTCGCGATTCCGAACAGGCCCGGCTCGCGGTGCTCAACGCCGCCAGTGGACAGTCGCGCTTTAAATATTTTGCTATTCTCGTACAAGGCATTCCGCGCATGCTTAAGTTAACCGAGGCTGACGTGCAAGAGGACAAGCTGGCCAGTCTGGGGCATGGCGAAAAGATGGCGGTTATCACGCAACTTGGTAAGGCGGTTATTCCGGATTTGGATTATCTCGAAGCGCTTTTGGATAAGCTCTGAGTGTTGTCGACCGTCCGGTCGGCCGAACGGGATTGAGTCGTGGCTACAGTCTCGCTCGGGCGGCATGGATGCGCCGTTCCAGTTTTAATTTTAGCTGAAGGTAATGTATTGTCTGGTCCCGGCCCAAGGGTAGGCTACCAATCACCGCAGCTGTTAGGACAAGGTCGATGATATAGACTTGCGGGTCGGCTGGCGAAGGGTTCAAACCGAGGCCATAGGACGCGATTGCACGATAAAATAAGTCGCCCAGGGCCGGGCTGTAAAATTCCTGCTCACCACAGGTCACCCGATATTCAAAAAGACCTTGTTCAGACAGTGTGACAGTTACTCGGATGCCGACAAAGGTCGCGGCCTTGGCCCAATCGTTCAGCCCAGTTTTTTTCAGATCAAGGCGCTCAAGGCTGCGCACAAT
The DNA here is from genome assembly GCA_047618105.1 of Granulosicoccus sp. Taxonomy (GTDB): domain Bacteria; phylum Pseudomonadota; class Gammaproteobacteria; order Pseudomonadales; family Natronospirillaceae; genus Reinekea. The sequence continues at coordinate 5,711 of JBLHFL010000108.1, read as the reverse complement.
CTGAAAGAATTGGTTGTCCGCTTTGGGCTTGCCGTCATCTATACCAGAACGCCGCCGTTCGGTAGCTTGCAAAAACTGCAACAGCGGTGTCCATAGGGTTGCCAGATTGCCGACAGTCTGTTTGAAAACCATCATCGAGCCTAGCTCATCGATTAGATACAAGGTCGCCTGATGGTGCTTTTTTTCACAGGCCAACAGAACGGTATGGGGGCGGTGTAAACGGTAGAGTTTGGCCCAGAGGGGGTGATCTAGCGCAAACTGGTGATCGAATATAAGCCGGCTATAGTCGGCCTGTTCCAACGCCAGTTGCAGCCCAAGCCCGTCCAAATTATCGGTCGGAACATAGCCGATCGTTCGATTATGGCACTGATAGAGAAAATAACGATTGCCAATACGACAAATAAAACGGCCATTCGGCGACTGCCCGGTGCTAGCCAATGCCGCAAACGCCGTCTGAATCAGCGCGTCAACGCTTAGCGCCAACGGCGATGGCTCGGCTTGGCCTGGACAAAGGGTGATCAGCTCCGGCAGGCCACCAGATACGAGCGGATGCATTCGGTTCAGCAGCGTTTTTAACCCCTCGGCCAGAGCATCCTGTGCGCTATAATGGTCGACCTCAACCTCGCCCCAGCTATTCACCAAAACCCTATCCAGACTATGCACCGAACTGTCCGACCTGGGTCGGCATGGATTGCACCCGAGATTGATAATGATCAATATCCGAGTCACGCTGGCCGGCTGTTCAAAACAGAGCGGATCGATGTAGGGCCTTGGGTTGGGAATCTGTTTTCGGATAGCATCCAGGATGGTGCGGATCTCATTATCGTTAATGGCGTACCCTGCTGGAAAGATGGCGATCTGCAGTGGGGCCGTGAGTAGACCGTTTAAGTGGCACCAAAGCAGCGCTTCCAGGAGTCCACTGGCCGATTTGAGTGCTGGCGCAGGCGACTGTTGGTTTATCGGCCGATCGAAAACGGCCCAATGATAGAGGTCTGGGTCTTGTCGGCTGGGCCGCTCATAGAGGTAAACTCGTTGCTCGCTGAAGTCGACATCCAGGCCGATGTGGATAAAGTGGATTTTACCCCGACGTCGATCGAACGCGGCGTGTAACTTGCGTTTGAGGGTCACTAGGTCGTGTCGAACTGGGCGATTGCTGAGCGGCTGGGCGGCTGGGCATTGGCTTAGATATTGATAGCTTTGGGTCAACTCCGCGATCAATAACCGACGTTCGGTGAGCACGTCCTCGATCGTCCACAATCGGACGGTGTCGAGATGCTTGAGCGTGGCCAGCGACCACCCCCAGGATTGAACTAAATTATCCATCAGATTGTGGCGCCAACCGACGCTGTGCGTCCGTTGCGACAGCTTCAGTCCTACCTTGAAATAGAAGCAGCGTCGCATAAGATCTAACCGTTTCGGTTCGTCATGTGCTAACAGATAAGATTCGATTTTCTGGTACAGCATGACATCCGGATCGAGCTCGTCGAGCGATAGCTGCATGCGATAGATTCTGTTTTTATAGGCGTGTGCCAGGCAGTCGATATGAGGCAACTGGCGCGCATAAATTTCCAGTAAAATTAGCCTTAACACCGACTGGAAGGGCGAGTCGATCGCCTGATAAATTTGTCGCATGCCGGCCCCGATAAAATCATCGCTCGCCACGGCGCCAAGTCCACCAAAGTCGATGCATTGGGATGCGTCGACCGCGCCGGTGTGGAGCAACGCCTTAAGTGTTGCCGCATAATCGCCTTCATAACCGGTTGGTACCAGCCACCAGGCCGGAAACTTTCCTGCCAATACCAGCACCGTTCGATAGAATTCATCGAGTAACATAGCGTCGTCAGAAGCCCCATGGCTTTCGGCAGTCGATAAATGTTGTTCGTGGGCCAGAAAATGCTGTCCAGAAATCGGGACAACACGGATCGCCAAATTAAACTCCAACGCCCATTGGCTGATCCGGTCGGTCTTCTGCTGCAACAACGTCAGCTGCCGTTCCGATAGCGGGGTCTCGTAGCAAATCCAAAGCATCAGGTCGCTGCCAATCGGTTGGTCGATACCGGCACTGGTCAGATAGAGGCCTGAGAAACAGGCTTTCTGCAGCGCAGGGCCTTGGCGCATCAAACCACCGGTGAGTCTTTGCGCCGTCTTGCGCAGACTTTCCGAAGGTTGGTACTGGGCAATGCCGGTTGGACAATCCGGGTCGCCTAAAAAACCGGGTAGGCTTTGATGGCTGATATGGAATAGCAGCGGTAGTAGGTCAAAGGCCTGCTGCTGCTTGGGCTTTAAATCGTCCCGAACGCGCGCCAGACGGCCGTCATGCACCTGCGTAAATCGGTTCAGGACATGCCGGATGTGATCTGCCGAGGCAGCACCACTTTGAATAAAGCCGGTTGTGTCTGGGTCGGGCCATATATCAGTCATGCAGCAGAGTTCTATATCCTGAGTCAGGGCGTCGGGTCAGAGGACCCGTGCCTAGAGGTCAGCGTAGTTGAGAATTTCCGCCCGGGTCTGTTAAAGTCGTCCGTCGCATAAAATAATTAGGCCCAATAGGCTTCTGGCACTAAGATGGTAAGGGTGTAAATAGGGTGCTGTGAACAAGGGCAAGGCGGTTATGGCATACCGTCCACCGACCGAAAGTGGGTAACATGACTTCAGAACATCAAAAAAAATTGCTGGTGGTTGACGACGACCAAGAAATCCGCGAGTTACTCGCCGTCTATCTGCAAAAAAATGGCTTTACTGTGGCTGTGGCCGCGGAAGGCAATGCGATGCGCCAACTAATGGCCGCCGCGCAGTACGATTTGATCGTACTCGACATTATGCTGCCCGGTGACGATGGCTTCGTTTTGTGTCAGGAAATTCGAGCCCAATCGAATATCCCCATCATCATGCTCACCGCCGGGTCCGATGAGACCGATCGGATCATCGGTTTGGAGCTGGGTGCCGATGACTATGTTGGCAAACCCTTTAATCCGCGTGAATTGTTGGCGCGAATCAAGGCGGTGCTGCGTCGTTTTGATGAAACCAAAAGCAAGATTCAACCGCTGGATGCTCTGCGGTTTGGCGCCTTTACGCTGCACACCGCGAACCGCGAATTGCAATACGCCGACGAGCCCGCGGAGCCCCTGAATGGGGCCGACTTTAATCTGTTGCGGCTGTTTTTGTCGCGACCGGGCCAGGTGTTAAGCCGGGACGACCTATCCCTGCATCTGCGCGGGCGCGATTCGTCACCCTTCGACCGCTCCATTGATGTGCAGATCAGTCGGCTGCGCAGTCGCTTGCGCGACGACGGCAAGTCGCCCCAGATGATTAAAACCGTGCGCGGCGCCGGCTATATACTCACCACCCCCGTCGAACCGGCTAAGTAGGCCGCCCTTGTTTATGATCTCGTCTCTCTATGCGCGCTTCTTGGTCCTGATGGTCGGTGGGCTGGTATCGTCCTTCCTACTCAGCAACTACCTCTGGTACACCGTGCTGGAGTCCAAACGACTCGCACAGGGGCGCGAGATGGCTCGGGATATGGCATTTTCCGTGGGTTCCACGATGGAATTTATTCGCGCCTACCCGACCGAGTACCGCCATATTATTCTCAACCAATTCCGCGATATGGGCGGCTCCCGTTATCTGGTCTCGATTAACAAAGAATTTATCAGCATCGATCCCTTTATCGATTCTGATCTAAAGCGGGAGTTTGTTAATAACTTTCTCGCGGCGATCGAGGAAAAGTTGGGTCAGCGCTTGGTGGGCCTGAGCGTCGAATTTGCCGACCCCACCGAGTTACGGGTCTACAAAAACGACATTCGATTGGTCGATTTACCGCCCCGTTGGGCGCAGAATACCCTGATTCGTGAGCCCGAATCGGCACCGGTTCTGGTGGCTCAGGTACTGGTTGATGAGGGCGAATGGCTCTACCTGGCTGGCCTGCTACCGGACCCCTATTACCTCAGCGAGAGTCGCTACTTGGGTGCCGACCAATTGCTGTTTTTATCCATTATGCTCGTCGTCCTACTGGCGATCAGTTGGGTGCTGGTGCGTTGGTTGACCCGACCACTGGTCAAACTGTCGCGCGCGGCACGTCGTTTAGGCACCGATATAGAGTACGATATCCGCTCGCTCCAGGTCGAAGGCACGCGAGAGGTACGCGAAACGGCGATGGCCTTTAATTTCATGCAGGAACGGGTGGTGCGCTTTATCGAGGATCGGGAACGGATGTTTTCGGCCATCTCCCACGATTTAAAAACCCCCATTACCCGGCTGCGCTTGCGCTCCGAACTGATGGACGACTCCGACACCAAGCGGAAGATGATTGGCGATTTGGAAGAACTGGAGTCGATGGCGCGTGGCGCATTGGACCTGGGCAAAAGCACCGATATCCACGAATCGATGCGCGCCATCAATATCAACCAACTGATGCGCACCTTTAAGGATGAGTACAAACTGATGGGCGCCGAGATCGAAATTCGCGGCATCGCCAAACGGCCCTATTTTTGCAAGCCATTGGCGCTCAAACGCTGTGTTTCGAATCTGATCAATAATGCCGTCTTCTATGGTAAAACCTTGCGACTCGATGTGGTCGACAGTCGCGCTGAAATCAAGATCTATATAGTCGACCAGGGTCCGGGTATTCCCGAAGAGCAGCTCGACAGGGTGTTTGAGCCCTATGTCCGGCTTGAAGGCTCGCGCAATCGCAACACCGGCGGAGCCGGATTGGGTCTGAGTATTGCGCGCAACATCGCCCATGCCCACGGTGGACGCCTTACACTGCGCAATAGGATTGGCGCCGGCCTCGAAGCGGCGGTGATATTGCCACGCATATGAGCGCGCTTGTTCTACTTTCTAATTAATAACAACCCATTAATCGACATTCACCAGCCTTGGCCTTTTACCGCGATCTTGGGTATAGTATCAAGCTGTTCAATCGGTCAAGTTTTTACAAGAGGCAATAATGGCTACTCCACATATTAAAGCAGAACTCGGTGACTTCGCAGAAACAGTGCTAATGCCCGGCGACCCGTTACGGGCGCAACATATAGCAGAAACCTTTTTATCCAATGTGGTGCGCGTCAACGATGTGCGCAATATGTTTGCCTATACCGGCGAATACAAGGGTAAGCGCCTGTCAGTGATGGGCTCGGGTATGGGGATACCGTCGATCTCTATCTATGCCAAGGAATTGATCACCGAGCTGGGCGTGAAGAACATCATCCGAGTCGGCACCTGCGGCGCCCTGGCTGACGATATTCAACTGCGTGATGTTATCGTGGCTATGGGGGCTAGTACCGACTCCGGCGTCAACCGAGCCCGTCTGCAGGGCTATGATTTTTCCGCCATCGCCAGTTACCCCTTGCTGGAAGCCACCGTCAATGCCGCTCGGGACGCCAAGATAGAGGTGCGGGTCGGTAATGTATTTTCGGCCGATCTGTTCTACACCCCCGTCGATGGCATTATGAACACCTTGGCCGGGATGGGCATCTTAGCCGTCGAAATGGAAACGGCCGGCCTCTACGGCGTGGCCGCCGAGTACGGCGCCAATGCCCTGGCCGTGATGACCGTGAGCGATCACATATTGCGCGGCGAAGCGGCCAGCGCCGATGAACGGCAAAATACCTTCAATGATATGATCGAAATCACCCTGAACGCGGCCATTACGCTCTAAACCAGTGAGGAACCTTATGACGGATCACTTCATGCTTCTCTTTGATCTGGCCAAA
>JBLHFL010000107.1:0-7274 GCA_047618105.1 Granulosicoccus sp. | reverse complement strand
GGCCCGGACCGTCTGGTGGATCGGCGCGATCTGTTCGCGCAACTCCTCGGGCATGGGCGGCCGATTGGCCTTGTATTGATCGTACATCTCGTTACGGAAGGTTGGGCCCTTGGCATCGAACACCACGACCACCGGGCTCGACGGATAGGCTTCGATCAGCTTGCGTAACATCGAGACAACACCCTTGATCGCACCGGTCTGCATGCCAGCGGCGTTGGCCAGCGGTGGGAGTGCATGATAGGCGCGAAACAGGTAGGACGAGCCATCGACGAGCACCACAGGTGTTGAATTGTTAACCATAGAGACGGTTCCAGCTGCTAATTTTTTTGGGGGTTCCAGTCGGCCAGTGTAACACGGCTTAACGGACTTTCTACGCGCACGCGACGGGCCCGATTATTCTCAAAACCCAGCAGGCACCGATCCAATGCTCACTCGATCGTATTCGCTGGGCTCAATTTCTGAACCTCTGTACGCGACCTGACACGGCCGCACCAACGACTCATTCACACCCCGGGCTATGATGGCGGCAGCGGGTATGGAATACTCCTCGGTTATTTGGTCATCTAACAAGGCATGCTGGCGTCTATGTCCGTCTATACCGAATTACTTCAACTCGATATCGAGGATCTGCTCGCGCGTTACGCGCTGGGTGAATATCGCGCGCACCAAGGCATCAGCGCCGGGGTCGAAAATACCAACTATTTTGTCGATACCAGTAGTCATCGCTTGGTGCTGACCCTGTTTGAAAAACACAGCCACGAGGAACTGCCTTTTTTTCTCAACCTGGGCGAGCATCTGTTTCGGCATCATTGCAAGGTGCCGCAACCCTTTCGCTGTGATAAGGGGTTCCTGCTGCAGACCGTCAAGGGCAAGCCGGCGGTATTGATTGAACGGCTCGCCGGCGATCACGTCACCCCGAGCCTAGGCTTTGCCCAGGACATGGCCCGAGCCCTCGGCCAAGTCCACATCGCCACGGCAAGCTTTGCCGAGAGTCGCGGTCATTCGCACAATCTGGCCTGGGTGCAACGCAGCGCCGATCACCTGCTCGCGCAATTGACCCCGGCCGATCGACTCGTGCTGCAGCAGAGCCTCACTCTGCTGGACCAGTTACCCGACAATCTACCCCAAGGCATCATCCACGCCGATCTGTTTCACGACAATGCGATGTTTGACCAGGGCCACATCTCGGGCATCATCGACTGGTATTTTGCCGGGCGGGATGCCTATGCGTTGGATATTGCCATCGCCTTAAATGATTGGTGTGTCGACGCGGATGGTCGACTGGATCGCGCCCTGGTGAGCGAATTTGTCGCGGCTTACCAGGGTCAACGGCCGCTCAGCCCGATCGAATTGGATGCGCTGCTGCTGTTGCAGATACAGGCCGCGACCCGTTTCTGGCTCAGTCGGCTGATGGCTCAGGCACAACATCGCCAATCCGATGCCCACATCACCGTAAAAGATCCTGAGCCGATGAAAGCCCTGCTGGTGCAATTGATCGGCTACACTTAGGACAGCCGCTGCCTCAACAAGCTGTTTTCATATCCCGGCCTGCCCTGCATGGGTGCGGCCGATCTATTAGAAGAAGCCCCTTATGAATTTCAAAAAGACTATCGACGCCTCGATTACTCCCATCGGCAGTTTGGAGGTCTTGTCTCAAGCGGAAGTCGCTGGACTCAAACAGGCCGGCGAAAACGGCCTCTACGAGCTGTTTCGCTGCTGTGTATTGGCCATTCTGAACACCGGTTCGGATAGCGACAATGCCAAAACCTTACTCCAAGCCTACCCCAACTTTGCCATCGACATCGTGCAGCAGGACCGAGGCATTCGACTGAATCTGCTCAACGCCCCGGCCGATGCCTTCGTCGATGGTGAGATGATTCGCTCGACCCGGGAGATGGTCTTTGCCGCCTTGCGCGATATTGTCTACGCCGAGAGCGAACGCGCCAGTCCGCTACTGGATTTGGAGAGTGGCTCGGACATTACCGATTACGTCTTTCACTTCTTGCGCAACGCGCGGATGATGCGGCCCGGCGAAGAACCGCGCATCGTGGTCTGCTGGGGTGGCCATTCGATCGGTGCACTGGAGTATGAATACACCAAGGAGGTGGGCCACGAGTTGGGCCTGCGCGGTCTCGATGTTTGCACCGGCTGCGGCCCGGGGGTAATGAAGGGGCCGATGAAGGGTGCGACCATCTCGCACGCCAAGCAACGGATCCTGAACGCCCGTTATATCGGCCTAACGGAACCAGGCATCATTGCCGCCGAGGCCCCGAACCCGATCGTTAACGAACTGGCCATCCTGCCCGATATTGAAAAACGCTTAGAAGCCTTCGTGCGCCTCGGTCATGGTATTTTAGTCTTTCCCGGCGGGGCCGGTACCGCCGAAGAATTGCTCTATTTGCTCGGCATCCTGTTACATCCGGCCAATCGGGACATCCCCTTCCCACTGGTCTTAACCGGGCCCAAGAGCGCCGAACCCTACTTTAAACAGCTGCACAGCTTTATTGCCAAAACCCTCGGCTTCGAAGCCCAGCAAAAATACAAGATCATTATCGCCGACCACGAAAGTGCCGCCTGTGAGATGGCCTTAGGCATGCAGCAGGTGTTTGACTATCGCAAGAAAAACAATGACGCCTACCATTTCAATTGGCAGCTCACCATTGCCGATGACTACCAACGACCCTTTGTGCCGAACCATCAAAATATGGCCGCACTGGATCTCCACAAGGACATCCCGGTGCATCTGTTGGCGGCCAACTTACGCCGTGCCTTCAGCGGCATCGTAGCGGGCAATGTTAAGGAACAGGGCATCAGCATGATTGAGCAACTCGGTCCCTTTGAGATCCATGGCGACCGGGAGATTACCGATCCACTCGATGAACTGCTCGCCGCCTTCGTCGAGCAAGGCCGCATGAAGCTGCCAGGCAGTGATTACGTGCCCTGTTATCGGGTGGTTAAATAGGCCACCGGGCGACAGCCTTAGCTCAGGCGCGGCTCAGTAACCGCCACTGAACGCATTGGGGTAAATCCATTGATAACCCGATGCCTGTAGGCGCGTGGGGATTAAACATTTCCCGCCCTGGACTGCAGGCATCGGTTGCAGCAGCGGCATGCCTTCGCGCTGGCGAAAGAAGTTATACATCTGTAACAACGGGATCGGCTCCGGATCGCTGACCACATAAGACTCGGCCAGCTGTTCTTGTGCTAACAGGTGGATGATTGCGCCGGCGGCATCATCGACGTGAATCCTATTGGTCCACTTATTAGCGGGCAGGTGGTTCGGGTCGACGGCTAAGGCTGTCCGTTTCAGCCAATCCCGACCCGGGCCATAGATGCCACTCAGCCGCACCACGGTGCTCGGGCAGGGCAGTTGGCGCACGCTAGACTCCATCGCCAAGAGTATCTCGCCGAACCGGTCGGGCGAGTCGATCGGCGTGTCATCATCTACGCGCCGACCGTCGTCAATACCAAAGACTCGGGTCGAACTGACCACGACCACCTTCGAGGGCAGCGCATGCCAGCCGGCCATCGACTCGGCCAAGCGCAGCAATGGCAGCTGATAGGCGGCCCGGTAGCCGGCCTCGGTGCGTTCATGCGCGGACAGCGCGACGACCAGCACATCGGCACCCAGATCCGGCCAGGCTGCCTGGCTCAGATCCAGCGACTGCTGCGCAAACGCCAAATTCGGATCCACGGCGCCACGGCGCAGTCCAATAACCTCGCCCTGATGGGCCTGCCACAGACCGGCCACCCGGCGATTAAGCGAGCCGACACCGGCACAGACTAATAACGACATTAAAACTCCTCTTGGACCGCTTGATTCAATGACTAAGCCTCGATACTCGACTCGGTCGCTACTGGTTGCAGACTCTAGCGCATTCATCGGCGCAATAGAACCGGCCAGCGGATCGAGGCACCACCGGCTTTGCATCGGCTTATCAATCGGGCCGAAGCAGACTTATTTGCGTTTTCGACCATTGACTGCTTGTATCAGGGAGCCGTTTTCGATAGCTTTTACCCTCTTATTCAACATCGATCCCAGCCATGACCTTGACCGAACTAAAGTATATCGTTGCCCTGGCCCAGGAAAAGCATTTTGGTCATGCCGCGAGCCAATGCCGGGTGTCGCAGCCAACCCTGAGCGTGGCGATTCGCAAGCTCGAAGACCGGCTCAAGGTGGCTATCTTCGAGCGCAATAAACAGGGTGTTACCGTGACCCCGATCGGGGAACAGATTGTGGCCCAGGCGAACCGAGTGTTAGAAGAAAGCGCCAAGATTGACGATATAGCTCTGGCGGGCAAAAACCAATTGGCGACACCGTTGCGATTGGGCGTAATTTTTACCATCGGGCCCTATCTATTGCCCCATATTATCCCGCAACTGCGGCGCAATACCCCGGCCATGCCGCTGATGATCGATGAGAACTTCACCGGGGTGTTGCGTCAACGCTTGCGCGATGGCCGGCTCGATGCCGTAATTATCGCCCTGCCGTTTGTCGAAACGGATGTACTCACCAAAGCGCTGTATGACGAGCCCTTCGATATTCTGCTGCCGGCATCGCACCCCTTGGCCCAGCAAGAAAGCATCGCCGCAGAGGCACTGAACGATGAGACGCTGCTCTTGCTCGGTGAGGGCCATTGTTTCCGCGATCAAATTCTCAGTGCCTGCCCGACCATTGCCGCCGCGACCCGCAACCCACAAGGCAAAATTCAAACCATGGCCGACGGCTCGTCCTTGGAAACCCTGCGCCATATGGTCGCGTCCAACTTGGGGCTGACCATATTGCCGCGCTCCGCGACCGGCTCGCATCTCTATAAGGACGACTTAGTTCAGGTGCGGCCCTTTTCTGGTAAGAGCCCAACGCGCACCGTGGCACTGGCTTGGCGCACCAGCTTTCCGCGCCCTTCGGCCATCGAGGCACTGGAAACGGCGATCCGTCAATGCAAGACACACTAACCCTAGACCACCCGGTAGAGCGCCTTAAGGGTGCCGGACCCAAGCTGGCGGAAAAACTCCAGCTGCTCGGCGTGGTCAGCATCGCCGATCTGCTCTTTCATCTGCCCTACAAGTATCAGGACCGCACGCGCCTGATGCCAATCGCCAGTTTGCGTCTGGGCATGGCGGTGGTGATTGAGGGCGAAATCAAGGCCGCTCAGGTGATCTTTGGCAAGCGGCGCGCACTGCTGTGTCGTATTCAAGACGGCAGCGGTCTGTTGACCGTGCGCTTGTTTCATTTTTCCCATGCCCAGCAGGCCAGCCTGAAGAGTGGTCATCGCATTCGCTGTTATGGCGAGGTGCGGCTCGGGCCGACCGGACTGGAAATGATTCATCCAGAATACCTGGCTCGAGCCGACGGCCAGTTTCCGCCCCTAGACAACCGCCTAACACCGCTCTATCCGGCCTCGGAAGGGCTCAATCAGACTCGCTTGCGCAGCCTGATCGACCAGGCGCTTGCGGTCCTAGCACGCCAGGGTGGCCTGGCCGAGTGGATCCCACCGGACTGGCTCACACCCTGGGATTTACCCTCCCTGACCCAGGCCGTGCAGACCTTGCACCATCCCGATTCGGCGAGCAGCACCCGGGCCCTATTGGCCGGTGAACACCCTGCCCAGCAGCGCCTAGCGTTAGAAGAATTGCTCGCGCACCATCTGCGCCTGATGGCGCTGCGCCAAATGACCCAGGCACGCGGCGCGCACCCCATTCCCGCGTCGACCCGATTAGCGCCACAGTTGCTGGCCGCCCTGCCCTTTGCCCTAACCGGCGCGCAACATCGGGTCTGTCAGGAGATCGGGCAAGATTTGGCCAAGCCCATGCCGATGCTGCGCCTGGTCCAGGGTGATGTCGGCTCGGGTAAAACCCTGGTCGCGGTGATGGCCGCCTTACAGGTGATCGAGTCGGGCATGCAAGTTGCCCTGATGGCACCGACTGAACTGCTCGCCGAGCAGCATTATCAAAACATGAGTCTGTGGTGTGGCGATCTGGGCGTGCAGGTTGAGTTATTGCTCGGTAAAACCGGCAAGAAAGCGCGTGATGGGCTGCTCGATCGGCTCGAGGTGGGCACCACCGACCTGCTGATCGGCACCCATGCCCTGTTTCAGAAGGGAGTCGACTACCATAATCTCGGCCTGGTGATCATCGACGAGCAACATCGCTTTGGCGTGCAGCAGCGCTTGGCGCTCAAAGAGAAGGCCGTGAACGGCTCGCCCCACCAGCTGACCATGACGGCAACGCCAATTCCGCGCACCCTAGCGATGACCGCCTTTGCCGATATGGATATCTCGGTGATCGACGAACTGCCACCCGGGCGCACGCCGGTGACCACCACCCTGATCAGTCAAGATCGGCGCGACGCGGTGATTCGCCGCGTCAATGTCGCCTGTGAGGCGGGCAAACAGATCTATTGGGTTTGCACCCTGATCGAAGAGTCAGAAGAGCTGCAGGCCGAGGCCGCCGAGGCGAGCGCGAACCGACTCACCGAAGCCTTACCGCAGCGACGCATTGGTCTGATCCATGGCAAGTTAAAATCACCGGAAAAATCCCGCCTGATGGCCGAGTTTAAAGCCGGGGCGCTCGATATATTGGTGGCCACCACGGTGATTGAGGTCGGCGTCGATGTGCCCAATGCCAGCGTGATGATCATTGAAAATCCGGAACGGCTCGGACTCGCCCAGCTGCACCAGTTACGCGGCCGAGTGGGTCGAGGTACCGCCGAGAGTTTTTGCCTGCTAATGTTTGGCCAACCGCTCTCAGAGCAGGGCAAGCAGCGTTTAGAGGTGATGCGCAATACCAGTGACGGTTTTGTCATCGCCGAAGAAGACCTCAAATTACGCGGCCCGGGCGAAGTATTGGGCACTCGCCAGACCGGTGCGATCGGCTTTCGCGTCGCCGATATGGCGCGCGATCAGCACCTGTTAGCGCTTATTCCCGAGCTGGCCCAACGCTTAAGCGCCGAATACCCTGGCCATTGTCAGCCGATAGTCGCGCGCTGGCTCAGTGAAACCGACCGCTTCGCCCAGGTGTGATCGACCCAATGGCTAAAAAACGGCCTATCAGCCTGCCATTATTCAAAGCTCCGCTATACTGCTGTGGATCTGCCGAATAATTAGCCAAATAGGAAGGTACCCGTGATCAGTCATGCGGATGCGAATATCCCCATTATCGTGCGTCAACACCTAAGTCAACAGAGCATTGCCCATGCTTTAGGTCCGACGCAGGCCTCCCCAGAGCAGGTCGAAGTGTGCCTACTGTCCGACGCCAAGGGCATCGTTCAGGTT
>JBLHFL010000106.1:0-7277 GCA_047618105.1 Granulosicoccus sp. | reverse complement strand
CGATGTCGTGGTTATCCGCTATGAAGGACCCAAGGGCGGACCGGGCATGCAGGAAATGCTCTACCCGACCAGTTATCTGAAAGCCAAGGGTCTCGGCCAAGCCTGTGCACTGCTGACCGACGGTCGTTTTTCTGGCGGCACCAGTGGACTGTCCATTGGCCATATTTCGCCTGAAGCGGCCTCCGGTGGTAATATTGCGTTGATCGTTGAAAATGATCTGATCGAGATCGATATTCCTAATCGGGGTATCAACCTGATGATCAGCGATGCGGATCTCGCGGCCCGTCGTGAGGCCATGAATGCCCTCGGCGCGCAAGCGTGGAAGCCGACCGAAGTGCGCACCCGCAAAGTCTCGCGCGCGCTCAAGGCCTACGCCCTATTGGCGACCAGTGCCGACAAGGGTGCGGTGCGCAACGCCGAGATGCTCGACGACTGATCGCATTGGGGTTTCGGTTGCTGTTTGCGCTGCGCGCGAGCAGGCCGAACCCGCGTCAGAAACACCAGTTAAGGCGGGATGTGCAGCACCATGGCACCCCGCTTTTTGTTTTTTTGCACCGAGGTAGATTGCTTGAATCCCGTCCTCTTGAGTCCTGTCGCATTCAATCGCAACGTTGCGCGCCGACTGGCCCTATTCGCTGCTAGCCTGCTCGTGCTGGTCAGCGGCTTTACTGGGTTCAATTGGTTGCGCTTCTCGCCCGAACAATGGCTCAGCGCGCACCTGCCTCCGAACACCCTGGTTTCGATCAACGCTCAGGCCGACCAGCAGCGCATGGGCACCGCGCTCAGTTGGCAACAATTACAGATCGAATGGGACGATCGGTTTTTCACTGCCGAACGGGTCGAGCTGAACTTCAATCTACTCTCAGTCCTGCTCGGTAAGCCCCGGGCTCAGTCGCTGAGCTTCGGTTCACCCCTGCTCAGTTTGCCGCAACAACCAGTGGATACCGCCCTATTACGCTTACCCATTGCCTTGGGTGTACACCAGCTGACGATCACCAATGGCGCTATCGCCAGCGGTCAGCACGAGGTTCAGAACCTGGAATTGTCGATGATCCGTAACGGTGCCTTCGGTGAATATGCCGTGCAAGCCTCGGGTCAGATCGACAGTGGGCCGCTGAGTGCACAGCTAAACTATTCTCTGCTTATGGGCTTAGACGGACAAGATCGACTTGTTCTGGGTAAGAATCAATTCGATGGCCAGCTCAACATCGAGAACTGGAGCGCTCGGATAGCCGGTAAGATTAAGTCGCTGATTATCGCCACCGATGGTGGTCTTGAATTCAGCTTTATCAATTGGTCATCGGCCTGGCAAAACACTAGCGACCTGGATCCCGTCAAGCTCGATTGGGCTGGGGGCATCAGTGCCGGCACCTGGGCCCAAGAGCGGTTAAAGGTGGCCAAGTTTGACTCGGCCATCGCCTATGTCGATGACCAAGATATCGGTCATACGCTAGCGGTGCAGTCGAACGAGGCCAGGATAATTGACGGCCAAGTGGTCGGTCAGGTCGGTCTATCGCTATTGGCCAATTTCCCCGCGGGTAGCCCTTGGCAGAGTTACAACCTGGTGATGACCGGCACGGTCGACGAGGGTGCCGCCCTGCTCGACTGGCGTGATCCGGAAGTGCTGTTGGCGACCATCGCCGCCAACCAAGAGCAGAACAGTCATCTGCTCACGATGCGCCGCCTGAGTATCGACCGGGCCGCCGGCCGCTGGCTGTTTGATGATGGTGACTGGACCGCGCAACGCGACGAGCGCATCATCGGCGACTATGGCTTTGGCCATCTAGCCGGCAACTGGCCGAGCCTGGAGATTACCGAAGCTCCGACCATCGCGGCGCAATTGCAGCCCCCACTCACCCTGATCGCGTCTGACGTAGAATATTTAAATGCATTGTTCAACCGCCTGGTTCCGTAAACAAAGTCTCGCCTGGTACGACCAAAACGGCCGTAAAACCCTGCCCTGGCAGCAGGGCAAGACGGCTTATCGCGTTTGGCTGTCTGAAATTATGTTGCAGCAGACCCAGGTCACAACCGTTATCCCCTATTTCGAGCGTTTCCTGCTCGCCTTTCCGACCGTGGCCGATTTGGCCGCGGCTCATGAAGACGAGGTGCTGCATCTGTGGACCGGTCTGGGCTATTACGCCCGGGCACGTAACCTGCATCGAAGCGCGCAACAGGTGGTCCAGGAATGGGGTGGCCAGTTCCCACAGCAAGCGGAGCAACTGATTACCCTACCGGGGATTGGTCGTTCAACCGCCGCGGCCATCGCCAGCTCGGTATTCAATGTCCGAGCGGCCATTCTCGATGGCAATGTTAAACGTGTGCTGAGCCGCTTCTTCGCGCTACAAGATTGGCCCGGCACCCGCCAGTCGCAAGACCAGCTCTGGCTCTGGAGTGAAACCCTGACCCCAAGTGCCCGGGTTGCCGATTACAACCAGGTGATGATGGATCTTGGCGCACTGATCTGCACGCGCACTAAGCCGGCGTGCGAACGCTGTCCACTGGCGGCCAAATGCCTGGCCCGGCAAAGCGGGCAGACGGCGAGCTTGCCAGTCGCCAAGCCGAAGCAGATCAAGCCGATTAAGCATACCCATCTGTTGATGCTGCAAACACCCGATGGCCATGTCCAGTTAAGCAAACGACCCAATTCCGGTATTTGGGGTGGCCTGTACAGCTTTCCGGAATTCGCCGACCTCGACGCGCTGGAGGATTTTTGCCAATCCTACGAGTTGGTCAAGGCGCTCGACGCCTGGCCGGTGTTCCGCCACAGCTTCAGTCATTACCATCTGCAGATCACCCCGGTATTGGCCGCGATACGTCGACCCTTGGACGAGGTGTGCGAGACCGAACAGCTCTGGTATAACCCGCTGTTGCGCCCCGACGAAGAACAGGCCGTTGGCCTGCCAGCACCGATCGCGGGCCTGTTACAAAAACTGGCACAGGCACTGTGAGCGCGATTGGGCAGGGGGTGCCAGCCAAAAGCCCGCTCAAGGCCATTCTCCGAATTGCCATCCCGGTCAGCCTGCAGGCGCTCATCAGCTCATCGTTGAGCTTTGTTGATATCTATATGGTCAGCTCATTGGGCGTCAACAACATCGCCGCCGTCGGGCTGATCAGCAAGGTCTATTTCGTCTTTATTGTCGCACTGTTTGGTCTGACCAGCGGCATTTCCATTTTGGTCGCCCAATATTGGGGCTCCGGACGCAAGTTGGCGGTCAATGGCTTGCTCTTTGCCGGCCTGATGTGGGTCGCCTTAGTCACCGCACCGCTGGCCCTGCTCGGCTTTTTTGCCAGTCACCCGCTGGCGGCATTATTGAGCCCGGATGCGGCGGTGGTGCAGATCGCCGACCTCTATTGGCGCTGGACCTCGCCCTTTATCCTGCTTACCGGTATCAGCATGGTCCTGGCCACCGTTCAGCGCGCGACCGGTGATAGTATCTGGCCCATGGTCGCCTCGGTCATTGCGCTGCTGAGTAACACCGGCATGAACTACCTGGTGCTCTTTGGGCCGATCGAGTCGTTGCGCATCGGCATGCCCGGGGTGGCCGTGGCAACCAATCTCTCGCGCTTATTGGAGGTCAGCCTGCTCTTGATCGTGCTGATACGCCATCTGCGCCCGACCTGGGTTTGGCAACGCCAGGCCATCGCGCAAATCTGGCATCAGGGCAAGGTGCTGACAATTCAGGAAGCGCTCTGGTCGGCCGGTATTTTTGCCTTCTTTATTGTCTATTCCTATATGGGCCCAAATGAACTCGCGGCGATGAGCCTGCTGTCACCCATCGAGAACATGCTGGTCGATGTTTTTATTGGCTTTGGTGTTGCCACCGCGATCCTATTGGGTCAGCATCTGGGGCGCAACGAGTTTGACGAGGCCTGGGCCTTGAACCAATATGTCTTGACCCGATTTCCACTCGCGGCGCTGGTATTTGCTTTGCTCATGATGCTCTTGAGTCAATTTTTTATCGCCCAATTCAGCGGTATCAGCGAGTCGGTCGAGGACCTCTTATTGGGGGTCTGGTTGGTCTATTGCTTGGCTTTGCCGATTAAGACTCACAATCTAATTGCCGTTATTGGCGTCTTGCGCTCCGGGGGCGACAACCCCTATGTGTTGAGGGTCGAGCTGATCTCAATTTGGTTACTGGCCCTACCATTGGTGGCGCTGGCGGGCTTGTATTTTGGCCTACCCTTGTGGCTGGTGGTGATGGTCACGGTCGCCGAAGAGGCCGCTAAGGTGGCGCTGTTTCGGTCACGCATTAACAAACGTATTTGGCTTAAAAACTTAACGATTAATTAAAGGTATCCCATGACTCGACTGGTAGTATGCAGTAAATTTAAGCGCGAATTGCCCGGCCTGGAACGGCCGCCCTTTCCCGGACCCAAGGGCCAGCAGCTGTTCGAGACGGTCTCGCAGCAAGCCTGGCAGCAATGGCAAGAACACCAAACTCGGCTGATCAACGAAAAACATTTGGTGATGAGCAAGGCCGACGATCGGCGTTACCTGGGCGAGCAGATGACGCTGTTTTTGTCCGATGCCGATTTCGATCAAGCCGAAGGCTATGTGCCCGAGGCCGAGTAAGGCCGGCTGGCCGACCGCCATAAATCTGTAGCCAGAGGCCCAAGAGGAACTCAGCGATGCCGTACACCACCAGCCTTGGCTTTCAGAGTGAACGGGTCATCAACCACCTAGAATCGGTGGTGCTCGAACGGCCGGACTATCGGATTTTGCGCACGCCGGCCAATCCAGGCTATTACTTCGGTAACCTGTTAGCCCTTAAGGTGCCGCTGCACAGCCAATCCATGGCCGAATGGCAGGCCTGCTTTGCCCAGGCATTCGCACAGGACCCGCTGGTGCAACATCAAACCTACAGCTGGCGACCCGGACCGGATCAAAATATGGCCACGGTCGAGGCCTTCGTTCGCGCCGGTTTCGATTATGAACAGATGCATGTCCTGGCGGCCACACCCGACAGCTTCGCCGCCCCGGACGCACTGAACCTGGAAGTCCAATTACGGGACCTGACGACGGCCGACGACTGGCAGCAATGGTTGAACCTGGCCCGGCTAGACTTCTTGCACAATCCCAACCCGGAATCGGTCGAGCGCTATTTGGCCGGCAAGATCGCCAACTATCGGCAGCTAAGTGCAGGCGGTTACGGCCGGTATCTGGGCGCCTTTATCGACCATCGGTTAATTGGCTATGCCGGCCTCTATCAACTCGATCGGCTGGCCCGGTTCCAGAGCGTCTTGGTACTGCCGGAATTTGAAAACCGCAACATCGCTAAAACCTTACTGAGCCAATTAGTAGCGCAGGCCCCAGAGCATATAAAACGCTTTGTCATTATCGCCGATGCGCACTACCACGCCACCGGCCTGTATCAGCGCCTGGGCTTCCAAATAGTCGAACGCGAATGCAGCCTCTGTTGGTGGCCCGGCAAAGTGTCCTTATTCCCGTTCCCAGCAGCGGCCACCTGATGGGCTTAGTCCGTTAAAACGGACGGTTAAAACGGACAGTCACTGCGGCCCAAGAAGCGTTCACCACTGACCGGATGCTCAAAGGCCAGGGTCTCAGCATGCAGCAGTAATCGACTGGCCATCCGCTCGCTCTGCGGCGTACCGTAGAGATCGCAGCCCAGGATCGGATGGCCCAATGCGGCACTGTGAATGCGCAGTTGGTGGGTCCGGCCGGTCAGCGGACTGAACTGGACTCGAGTACTGCCCAGCTCATCACCCTGCCCGGTTATCCGTTCCAGTACCCGATAGTGGCTACTAGCGGCCTTACCGCTGGTCAAACACACCTTCAAGCGCGGGAAATTGATCGGGTCTTTCGCTATGGGCAGATCGATCTGCCCGGTCTCTTCTTTGAGGCATCCGGCCAGCACCGCCTGGTAGGTTTTAACCACGGTGCGGGCCTGAAATTGCCGATTGATATGGGCCGCAACCGGCTTATTCAGCGCAATCACTAAGACCCCCGAGGTGCCCAAGTCGAGTCGATGCAAGAGTAGCGCCGTGGGAAACTGTTGCACCAGCCGATAGTGCACTGAATCCCAGTTGAGCGGGTTCTTGCCCGACAGCGAGAGCAGCCCGCTCGGTTTGTTGATCAACAACAGGCTGTCGTCCTGATAGAGAATACGGATCGCCTCGGAACAGGGCGGCGCGACGAAGGTGTCAATGGGCAGGGTCATCTATCCGGCCAAGTGGCTCAGCCCCTCATAAATCGCAAAACCCAGCCAACTGAGCACTAACAATAGCCAAGGCACCCAGTTCCCTGCCCCGCTGTCCGAAGACTCATCGACCAATGTCGTATCTTCTGCTGCCAGCTTAGCCGCAGCCGCCAGAGCCTTCTTGCGCTCCTTATCGCGCTCGCGGCCCTTGGCTTTTTGCAACTTCTTATATTCGGCAATGCCCTTCTCGATACCTTGGGCGACCAGCTTGGTTTGGGCCTTAGTTTGACCCGGCTTTTGATGCACATGGGCCATCTTTAGAGCATCGGCCTGAATTTCATTGGACAGTGGTTTTGCCATCGGCGCTGTTGAGCCTCGCTGTGTTGAGCAGAATTAGATCGAGCAGGTCACCTGCCATTGTTGCCTAAAGCCGTGGCCAGATCAATGACCGGGGTCGGTCACAGACGCTCGGGCCAGGTCTCTATGGGCCCGGGTAAACAGTGCTGTCTGGCGCGCCATATCTGTTATCCTGTCGGCCAAACTAAAGCAAGGATCCTCCGTGGCGCTCAAACCCGTAATCTACAAGTTGAATTTGAATTTATCGGACCTAAACCGAAACTATTACCAAAGCTTCAACCTAACCATAGCCCAACATCCGTCGGAGAGTGACAATCGGCTGATGGCGCGATTGATGGCCTTCTGTTTCGAAGCCGAGGATGACTTGAGTTTTACCAAGGGCATCAGTGAGGTAGAGGAACCCGACATTTGGGCACGCAGTCTCGATGATCAGATCAAGCTGTGGGTCGAACTGGGCGAACCGGCGCCGGAGCGGGTTAAAAAGGCCAGCCACCAATGCAAGGCGGTGCGCGTCTACAGTTTCAATACCAAGAGTGATGTCTGGTGGTCCCAGTCGGCAAACAAATTCAAAGCCCTACAGGCCAATTACTACCAGTTTGACGCCGCCGAGATCGACCAACTCAGCAGCCACTTGGTGCGCACGATGAAGTGGTTTGTGACCATTTCGGAAGAGTCCGCCTCGGTCAATACCGACAGCGGCGAATGTGAAATAAGCCGGCATACGTTGCACAGCATTGCAGCCAAGTAGCCCCCTGTCGT
>JBLHFL010000105.1:0-7279 GCA_047618105.1 Granulosicoccus sp. | reverse complement strand
CAAGGCCATAGACAAGCCATAAACAGCGCAGCCGGTCGCTAGTAACTGCTCACTCGCCGGGACCTTGGCATGTTCGGTTAGATGAGCATAACAAACGATCACTAAGGGTGCCCGCAGCGGACCGTTCACGAGCTTATCGATCTGAGCCTCGGTCAATTCGGGCTGCGCTAACAGCATGGCCTCGGCCAGCACATGGCCCAAGGCTTGGCGTTGTTCATCTCGAGCCTCGACGAAGCGCCAGGGGCGCAGTCGGCCATGATCCGGTGCCCGAAATGCAGCCTGATAACAGCTGGCCATCTGATCACTGTTCGGTGCCGGCGCTGTTAAACGTGGATGCGATACGCGTTGTTGGAGCGCGGTTAAAAATGCAGTATTTTCGATAAAAGTCATAGTTCGGCCCATGATCTTGGGGTTATTTTAAGGTACATTAGAGCTCGTGTTTATCAGAGTGCGTGGTGTGCGCATTATGACACTTTCAGGTGAATCTAACTATGATCACGCGACCGCCCGTCAATTCCGCCCCTGCCCCCGGCCGCGACCAAAACGCCACCCAGGAGTTGGAGCTATTTGACGACTTTACCATCCTGCCCATTTCGGCTGAATTCAATTCACGCTCCATCGTATATTTAACGCTGGGCGGGACCCTACTCAGCACCCTAGGCTATGGCTCCATTTCACAATTTTTTGTGCTGATAGTGGGTTTTTGTTTAGCCTATCCAACTCTCATCCGTTACCTAAGCCTACCTCTGAGACGGCGTTATCCAAAACAAATTGGCTACCTGTTGATTTTGTTTGATGCACTGTTTATCGGCATCATTCTTGTGGCAATGGGCTTGCCCGTTATGCCGTCCATTTTCATCCTGATTATGGCCAATGCTAGCTTTATCGCCATCGGCCAGGCCTTGGCCTATCTGCTGTGTTTGGTGTCGCTTGGCGCTGGGGCCGGGGGTATGTATCTCCTGCTGCCCGACTTTGAGCTCACCGAACCAGTATTAGTGACCAGCCTAATCGCGGCCTTAGGCACCGGCCTATATGTTGCTACTACTGCTTTCTATACTAATCAGTCAGCGCGTCGACTCAAGGCGGCACGATTGGAAATGTACAAGCAGAACGAACGCTATCGAACCCTCTCGCGCAAGGTTTCCAAATACCTGTCGCCGCAGGTCTGGGCCAATATCTTTAGTGGCAAGCAGGACGTAAAGCTGGAGACCCAACGCAAACAGCTGGTGATATTTTTCTCGGACATCAAGGGCTTCAGTGAGTTGTCGGAACAGATGGAGGCTGAGGCCCTCACCGACCTGATCAATACCTATCTGACCGCGATGAGTCGCATCGTTATGAAGTACGGCGGCACGATCGATAAGTTTATTGGCGATGCCATCATGGTGTTTTTTGGCGACCCGGATACCAAGGGTGTCAAACGCGATGCCGAAGCTTGCGTAGCCATGGCTATTGAAATGCGTAAGCAGATGAAAATACTGCGTCAACGCTGGAAAGCCCAGGGCATTCAACATCCGTTGGAAATCCGCATGGGCATCAATACCGGCTATTGTACGGTCGGTAACTTTGGGGCGGAGACTCGCATGGACTACACGCTGCTGGGCAAGGAAGTGAACTTGGCGTCACGTCTGGAATCGGCGGCCGAGCCGAGCGAAATCCTAATTTCCTATGAAACCTTTTCCCTAGTACAGGATCGTATTCTCTGCACGGCAAAGGGCCAGATAAAGGCCAAGGGTTTCAGTCGCCCTATTCCGGTCTACCAAGTGGTCGACTTTCGCAGGGACTTAGGCGCACGGCGATCTTTTACCGAGTTGGACCTCGATGGTTTCTCGGTATCGGTGGATATGGAGAAAATTAAAAATTACGAAAAAGAAAAGATTATCGATGCCTTAGAAAAAATAAAGAAGTCCCTGATTGGCCGGGACCTCAACTAATCTATTGGCGAATATGGCGAATATTGTTGACCACCGCGCTCGGATCATCACTGCGAAATGGGTTGATATCCAGACCACCGCGGCGGATATAACGAGCATAGACGGTCAATTTATCGCACTGGCAGGCCAACTTCAGATCGACAAAGATACGCTCCACACACTGCTCATGAAATTCATTGTGTTGCCGAAAAGAGATCAGATAGCGCAGTAAGGTTGCTCGATCGATTTGCGGCCCGGTGTAGTCGATGTAGACACTGCCCCAATCGGGCTGTCCGGTGACCAGGCAATTGGACTTCAGCAGGTGTGACACCAGCTGTTCGCTGACCACCGTGTCGCTGACCACCAAACCGCCCGGGCTCGGTTGATAGGTATCGATTTCGATATCCAGGTCATCGATACAGTCGGCCGAGCCGGACTGAAACACCAGGCTACTCGGCTCGGCGTTGAGGGCAATAACCTTGACCTGCACCGGACTGTTCGCCGCCGACGAAAGGTCTTGCACGAGCCGCTGTTGCACCTGCTCATCATCGTCAAACCGAGTTTGGTTGAAGCTGTTCAAATACAGTTTTAACGACTTCGACTCGACGATATTCGGTGACCCGGCTGGCACGCTAAATTCGGCTAGCGCAACCCGCGGCTTGCCGCGTGCATTGAGCCATGACAATTCATAGGCATTCCAAATATCAACGCCGGAAAAAGGTAGATCCGTCGTAAGACCCAGCTCCAAGCGCTTGTCGAGTCGCGGTATCGGGAACAGCAAGGAGGCATCGTATTGGTCAACATAAGCACTGCTTTTGCCTAAGGGCGAGTATTCTGGTTTCATTCAATAATTCCTAAGTTCTCAGGCCGCGACCAGTGGTCAACAGGTATAGGGCCCAGCCGCCAAGGGCCAGCACAAAACAAATTAACATCACAAAGGCAAAACCGATTGGAATATCGGACACGCCAATGATGCCATATCGGAAGGTGTTGACCATATAGAGTACTGGGTTGAGATGACTCACCACTTGCCAAACGTCGGGTAACAGCGACACCGAGTAAAAAACCCCACCCAGGTATGTGAGGGGGGTTAAGATAAAGGTCGGGACGATGGTGACATCATCAAATTTGGTGGCATAAACGGCGTTAATTAGACCGGCGAGTGAAAAAACAATGGCGGTTAATAGGGTTACCGACACGGTCACCCAGAGATGCTTTACGCTCAAATCGGCAAACCATAGACTCAACACCATGACGATTGCGCCACAGGCGATACCTCGGGCAACACCGCCAATAACAAAGCCAGACAGGATAATCCAATTGGGTACCGGCGCGACCAAGAGTTCTTCTAATGAGCGTTGGAATTTATTGGAAAAAAAACTCGAACTGACATTGCCATAGCTGTTAGTGATCACCGACATCATGATCAAGCCCGGTACGATAAACTCCATATAATCGAAGCCGCCCATTTGCCCAATGCGACTGCCGATCAGATTGCCAAATATCACAAAATACAACACCATGGTGATGGCCGGCGGTAGCAGGGTTTGCGGCCAGATACGCAGAAAGCGCTTAACCTCTTTTTCCACGATAGAGGAAAACGCGACCCAATAAGGATGACTCATAATTTTGCCGCCTGTTGTTCGTTCTGGTGATCGGTGAGGTCGACAAATAACTCTTCGAGTCGATTGGTCTTGGGCCGAATGCTCATGGCGTGCAGATTGTGACGGCTAAACAGCACAAAAATTTCATTCAGGCTGTCGCCCCTATTAATATGAAATTCAATACTGTGATCATCGACCATAAAAGCCCCGAAGGCTTGCAGTTCGGTCGGCAGTTCCAGCACGGCTTCCTGGATGTCGGCGATAAAGGTCGACTTGTCCTTACCCTTGAGCAATTCCTTGGTTGGACCCTGGGCAATAATTTCGCCGTGGCCAATGATAGCCAAGTTACGACAGAGGGATTCAGCTTCTTCCAGATAATGGGTCGTCAAGATGATCGTGGTGCCCTGATCATTGAGCTCTTTCAGGAACACCCACATTGAGCGCCGAATTTCGATATCGACGCCGGCCGTAGGCTCATCCAGGATAAGCATGGACGGTTCGTGAACCAGGGCACGGGCGATCATCAGGCGCCGCTTCATGCCACCGGACAGCATCCGCGCCTGGTTGTCGCGCTTGTCCCATAAATCCAGCTTTTTGAGGTATATTTCCGCGCGCTGGTGCGCCAGCTTGCGCGGCAAGCCATAGTAGCCGGCCTGCTGAACGATGATGTCATTGACCTTCTCGAAGGCATTGAAGTTGAATTCTTGCGGCACCACGCCCAAGGTTCGTTTGACCTGCTCGCGCTGAGCGACCAGGTCGAATCCATTGACCTTGACAGACCCGCTGGTTTTATTGACCAACGACGAGACAATTCCCAGACAGGTCGACTTTCCGGCACCGTTCGGCCCCAGGAGTGCAAAAAAATCGCCCTGTGGAACCGTTAAATCGATGCCTTTTAGGGCTTGAAAGCCATTGTCATAGGTTTTAACTAAATGTGATATTTCTAGGGCATGCGCCATGGCGTACTCAGTAAAGATTAGGGTTGGATGATAGTAGCCCGAATAGATGGGTGCTAGCCATTCGATTTCAATAGTAACAGTCGATGTCCTAACTCTAACGGCAGGGGCTCCGGTGCCGCAGATGCTGCCTGGCGTCGCATCGATAAATGTCTCGTACGGTCAAATATGCAGGTTTAACGATCTGCTCTGCTAAGAGTTGCGTCGGCGTAATACCGTATCGATATAGCTTTGTGACGCAAATGGCATCCCCACATCGGCGTGGGTCGCCTCGCTTAAGTACCAGCGATGCTCCAAAATTTCATGAAAGATTTCGGCGTCATCGAGACCACCTTTCAATTCTACAGGGATATTCTGTACCGATGGGTTAAATATTTCCGAAATCCAGCGATAGGCCGCAACGGGTAAGGGAACGTCCCGACCCTCCTGCTCGGAGAGGGTAATTCGATAGCGATTCAAACTATTCAGCAACCGCCGCGCCTGATTCTCCTGCACCTGAAACCCAGTTAAAGCGGCCAAGCGACGTTTGTGATGCCAGTGCTCAACCACACGCGGCACCATGCGCACCTGCTTGCCGTCATCAACGGTGGTGATTTCCATCTCTTCGACATCGAAACCTAGGTCGTTGAGTCGACTAATGCGTTTTTCGATCAAAAACTGATCTTCTGGATTGAATATTTCAAAATGCGTGAGCTCGGCCCACAAGTTGTTGTAGCGATCCAATAAGGAGTCTGCCAGGTCAACGGGATCCAATTGGCCGGGCAATCCGAATGATGCCTCGATGTCCATCAGATCCCCGGCTATATTAGTATGCGCCAGGTCCAAATCGTGCTCCCGACGACGATCGGTGAGTTCATCGAGCAATTCGCCGGTTTCGGCGTCGACCAGATAAGCTGCCATCAGCCCGGCATCGCGCTTGAAGAGCGCATTCGAAAAAGAGCAGTCGCCCCAATAAAAGCCGGATAAGTGCAGGCGGACTAGCAGTTCGGCCAAGGCATCAAGCATTTGATGCATTTGCTTCGGTGAAATGCCCTGCTGAACGATATTACGATAGGGTAAGGCGCCAACCATATAGTTGGTGATCAACAGGCCACGGTTGTGCAGATCCACGGTCCTGGGTTTTGCGACCGACAAATAGGTTGAGCCACTGACATTTTCGTCACGGTTGGTAACCAGACCCACGGGCTCTACCACCGGCAAGCCAAGTTCCTGCAATTCCCGCAACAGTCGATATTCTTTTTGCGCGATGGGCGTTGATAATTCTTTTAACGCATAAACCTGGTCTTTGTGCGAAATAAACTTGACCACATTGCGGTGAATACCGCGCGCCACTTCGACAAAGTACTCTTCCGGCCAATCGTTAAGGTGTCGCGACCAGGGTAGGCGCAAATCGGTGAAGTAGTGGCTCGGTGACGCTATTTGAAATTTCATGACGACCTCAAAGATAAAACACACTGCGAAATGACAGGCAATTGCAGACGACTCCCTTTTACCAACAGGGGCCTACCCGTTAACAGCCCACAACCTGCTGAAAAGCGAAGCGCCAGAGTATAGATTTTTTAGCGGCAGAGCTCAAAGGGTTCAGACCGCATCGTCGATTAACAAAACGTTCAGCCATTAAAAAAGCCGACACAGGTCGGCTTCGGGTCATACTAGCTTGCGCGAACGACTAGAGGCGTTGATCCGTTTCGCCGTCGAACAGATGCAATTTATCGGTATTGATGTGTAATTCTAGGTTGTTGCCCAGCTGCGGTGTGCGGTGCACATCCATCTTGGCAATAAAGGGCTTCTTCTCACTGCTCATCGTCATATGAACGACAACTTCATGACCCAAAGTCTCGATGATGGTCACTTTACCGGCAATCGACGCGGTGTTCTTCCATTCGTGCTCAGCCGCATCGCGGACATGCTCTGGACGAAAACCAACATAGACTTCCTTACCCTTACGCGCCTCGATGCCAGCTTTCCAGAAGGCTGGTGCGGCAATGGTCACGTCGGTATGAGAGAGGGTTTTGCCATCATCAGATACTTTCATCTTGATGATATTCATGTTCGGTGTGCCGATAAATTGAGCAACAAAGACATTCGCGGGAGTGTCGTACAGATCTAACGGGGTGCCAACTTGACGCAAGTTGCCATCGTGCAACACCGCTATGCGATCCCCCATGGTCATGGCTTCAACCTGGTCATGGGTTACATAGACCGAGGTAATGCCAAGACGTTTCTGTAAGTTAGCAATTTCGGCGCGCATTTGAACCCGCAATTCGGCATCTAGGTTTGACAACGGCTCGTCAAACAAAAACACTGACGGCTTGCGCACAATCGCTCGGCCCAAGGCGACACGTTGACGCTGGCCACCGGACAAGGCTTTGGGTTTACGATCGAGCAGTTGCGCCAAGCCAAGAGTGTCGGCGGCTTCGGTAACCAAACGATCAATTTCATCTTTCGCCATCTTGCGTAAGCGCAAACCGAAGGCGATGTTTTCATAGACGGTCATATGGGGATAGAGCGCATAGCTCTGAAACACCATGGCGACATCACGATCTTTTGGGTGAACGGTGTTAACAACCCGATCGCCGATATAGAGTTTACCGTCGGTTATTTCTTCCAAACCGGCAATCATACGTAAGGTGGTGGATTTACCACAACCGGAAGGTCCGACTAAAACCATGAATTCTTTATCACGGATTTCAAGGTCTAAACCCTTGATGATATTTACATCACCATAGCTTTTAATTACGTTTTCAAACTTAATACTGGCCATCTGTGTTCACTCTTTTGTCGTCGTCTGAAGCGTTGCTCGCAA
>JBLHFL010000104.1:0-7325 GCA_047618105.1 Granulosicoccus sp. | reverse complement strand
CGCGGCCATTGATGTTTTGACTAGACTGCTGCTGCGCCCGTTGGTCAATCGAAAACAAACTTGCGAGTGCCGCCAAGTCGGTCGAATTCAATTCGGCAACCGGCGATACCGTGACGGTCAGTACCAATGATTCGTCATTATAGAGCTCGGTGCGATCGACCTGCGCGCTTATCGCGGCTTGGGCCATGCCGACAAACAAAAACAATGTGATCAGAGCGCCAAGGCGCCGCGCAATTACCATAGAGTGCCATCCGGTTCGATAGGGTTTTGTTGAAATTGATATCTGAATTTTTGCTGCAATAGTGAGCCAGCAGGGGCCTGCAATTGATTGAGCACCGCCTGCACCTCCTGATCCGCCCTGAGTTGCTCGGCACTTTTCTCTTCGCCCGCCGTTGCCTGCTCGGCGGCTTCATCGGCCGCCTCTTGTGCTGCCTGGCTCGTTTCGCTCGACTCGGGTGCCTCGGTCGGGTTGCCGTCCTGGTCCGTATTACCGGGCGGGGGCTCGGCTTGAGCCCCCGGTTGGCTCGGCTCATCGCCGTCTGGCTGTTCGTTCGGCTCAGACGGCGTATCGGGATTCTGTTCTCCGGACTGGGAGCCCTGTTGTTCCTGTTGCTGCTGCAGAAAGGCCTCGATTAGGGCTTTATTTTGTTCCGCCGCCGGATTCGGGGCTCTGTCTAGGCTCTGTTGATAGGCCTGGACAGCCTCTTCCAATTTGCCATCATGGGCCAGAGCATTGCCGGCATTAAACAGCGCCTCTGGTGTCGCCAGGCTCGAAAACGTTTTGGCCGCAAGCTCAAACTGACCGCTCTGATACTGCGCCTCGGCGCTCAAGGCCGGGTCCTTAGCCAGCTGCAGTGCCAACTCCGGATTTTGCTCCACCAGGGCCTGATAGGCCTGTTGATTGCGGTTATGCAATAGATCCACGGCCAGGGCCTCGTTCGGAGCACCACTGAGCAGCACCAGCACCAGGGCGCCCGCGAATGACAGGGAGGCCTGGCGATTAACCCAAAGCAAGAGCAGGGCAATGGGCAGCAATAGCCAATAACCCAGATCTTCCACGGCCATTTGCTCGGCAACATTAATCGATTGTTCGCCCAACAAGCGCAGGCTGGGCTGGCTACCCATTTCGGCTGCGCCAAAGCCCAGCCCGGCTGCTCGTTGTAACAGGTCGCCGATCTGGGTGGAGACCACCACCAACTGATCGTTATCCGATAGATAGCCTTGCTCATTGGGCAAAGGGATAGGGCTGCCGGCCGCTGTACCGACCGCGACCACCGTCAAGGACTGGGCCTTGGGCAGTGCTTGCCGGATGGCGCTCACCTTGATGGCGGCTATATCGTCAGTGAGCCAGAGGACATGAGCCGCAGGCCCGTCCCCGCTGACCAACTGGTCGGCGAGTAGGGCAAAGGCCTGTTCGGCGTTATTGCCAAACTCGGGCATTAAAAAGGGCGTCAGCGCGGCCAATTGGGTGCTTAGGGTGGCCACATCCTGGGTTAGGGGAGTCAACAGGTGGGCCGAGGCCGAATAGACAATCACACTGGTCTTATCGAACAGGCCACTGCCGGCCCAGTCGGCGATCATCCGCTTGGCTCGGGTCAGGCGATTGGGTAGCAGATCGGTGCCGGCCATCGATAGGCTGTTGTCGAGTACCACATAGAGATTGCCCTGATTGACCGACTGGGCGTTGTTGGTGCGTTGGGCCGGTCCCGCTAGGGCGAGAATAATCAGCACGCCGAGTATCGGTACCAGCCAGGAGCGCATACGCCGGCGCGTGCTAACCTGGCCGGCCAAGGCCGCATAGAGGGTCGGGTCGATCAGTCGTTGCCAAGCGCTCTGGTGCCGTCCGTTACGGATAAGCCGATAGGCCAGGGGAAGCCAGAGCACCAAGAGCAACAGTAGGTAGGGTCTAAGCCAGATCATCGGTTCTCGCTCCTCTGCGCCACGGCGGGGTGGCAGCCAACAGAATTAGCCCAAAACTGGCGAGCAATGGCAACCAGTAATATTCGATTACCAGCCGAACGTCTCGGTCATCCCGGTCACTGGTTTCCAGATTGTCTATAGTGCGAAACACCTGTGCCAAGTCTTGGGTACTGGTGGCTCGGAAATAACGGCCCTGAGTTTGTTCGGCAATGGTTTTGAGCGTCTGTTCATCGATCTCATTGCCTCCGCCTCTGAGTATGCCCAGGAAACTCGCTTGTCGATCCCCGCCAAAGCCGATGGTGTAAACCTTAATGTCGCTCTGCTGGGCGATGGTGGTAGCCTGTTCTGGGGTGACATCGCCGGTCTTATTCTCACCATCGGAGAGCAGGATAATCACCTTATCCGGGGATTCGGACAGGCGCAACTGTTTGACCGCGAGCGCGAGACCATCGCCAATCGCCGTGCTGTCACCGGCCATGCCCGGGCGAAGATCCCTGAGAATGGCGCTCACCGCCTGGACATCTGGGGTCAAGGGGGCTTGGATGTCGGCAAAGCTGCCAAACACCACCAGGCCGATAAAATCCCGCCGGCGTTGTTCGACGAATTGGCCGACGACCGCCTGGACCGCTTGATAGCGCTCGATCGATCGACCGTTCCAAGTCATATCGGGCTCCAGCATGCTGCCAGAGAGATCGACGGCCAAGAAGATGCTGCGCCCGGCGATCACATTGCTGACCGGTTCCCCGATCCATTGCGGCCGTATCAGCGCCACCACCAACAGGACCCAAGCCAATTGCAGCAGCCACCCGGCCCGCGTTACGCGTTGTCGGCCAGGCGGTTGTTGCTGGCTCAGGCTCATCAAATAGGGATGCTCCAAGGCCTCGGCGCTGGCCGATGTGCGACTCCGCGGCAGCAGCCAGAACAGCGGCAAGATTAAGGCCAGCCAAGGCCAGGCAACATTCACCGGTGTGCCTCCTTGCGCCAGGCCTTGAGTAAACGCTGAACCTCGGCCCAATCGATCGGGTGGACCACCGGTTCTGCCCGATAGTGGCCGTTCAACCAGGTCGGTGTCGCGGTTGCCAAGCTGGTCGTGACACGCTCGGTGAAGGCGCGATCGGTTAACCCCTTATCGGCGCTGAGCTTGTTGATCAGGACCCAACGCAACAGCTGGTGCAACTGCAGCAACTGCGCTGCGGAGTCAGCTTGGTTCTGAATGCGTTTGCGCTGGCGCGACACCCGGCGCCAATCGCGACCCAGGCGCCACCAATAGTGCAGTGCCGCCGCGGCAATGAGCACGGCGCCTAAGACCAGCCAGTAGCCCAGTGCGAGCGGCCAGATGGATGGCTCGGTGGGCAAAACATTGCCGGCCAGTTGGGCGAGCAGCTGCTGCACGGCGGGGTTTTCTTCGGGCATCAGTGATACAGAGGCCAAGACTGCACCTCGCTCCAGTGGAATTGATTATTACGGTGGCTGAACAGGGCACCATTGGCCTGCCAGGCGAAGCGTTCCAAGGCGTCATTGTGGGCCTTGAAATGGTCTTTGTACTGCTGCTGTAGGCGGCCATCGGAGCTGGCGATCCAACCACTCTGGTTGGGGTTTTTAACCGGCAATAGGCCGGCCGACGGCAGCTGGCAGTCGAATGGATCCAATACCTGCAGTAGGGTGAGCGAGCTGATCGCCTGCACCGGGATCTGCTGCGCCAGTTGGGCGATATCTTGCTGCAGGAAGTCGGCAATAAACCAGAGGTTGGGGCGGTTTTTCCAATGCGCCAGCGACACCGCCGGTGCTGGCTCGAGCGTGCGGAACTGATTGGCCAGATAGGCATGGGCCTCGACCAAGAGCTGGCAGGCCCGAGCGCCGTCCTTTTGGGCACTGACGCGCAGCTCTTGTTGCCAGTCGGCGCCGACGCGCACGAACAGGCGCAGTGGATGCTTCAGTTGCAGAAAACGCCAGATCAGGAAGGCGGCCCAATGGCAGGCCATAACCGATTTAAAACAGCCCTGAGTGCCAAAATAGCTGCTACTGCTGAGGTCGAGCCAGATGGTGTGCTCGCTGTGGCGATCTTCTTCCATAACTCGGACAAAGGGCAGTTGCTTCTTGGCAGTTTGACGCCAATCGATCTGGCGTACATCGTCGCCGGACTGATAATGCTTCATCTCGATAAACTCACGGCCCTGACCGCGATAGACAGAACGTTGTTCGCCAATGCGCTGAGCACGGCTGCGCGGCGGCGTTAAGCGGCGGAGATCCAGTGCCAGAGTTTGCAACTTCAACAGTTCATCGAGCTGCACGGTTGCGCCCAAAACGGGGAATTCAGTCTGCATCCTAGCTTACCCCACCGGCACCGCGGCGAGTAACTGGTGCACTAAGGCATTACCATCGAAGCCCTTGGCTTGGGCCTGTAAGCTGAGCACCAAACGATGGGCGATGACCCGGCTGGCAACCTGTTGGACATGTTCTGGGGTCACGAAGTCACTGCCGGACAACCAGGCCAGGGCGCGCGCGCAGCGATCCAAGGCGATGGTGGCGCGCGGCGAGGCGCCATAGAGGATTAAACCCTCTAGGTCGGCCTGATACGCACCGGCATGCCGGGTGGCATTGATTAGGTGCACTATATAGGTTTCAACTGCCGCGCTGACATGGATCTGATCGACCTCGGCCCGCGCGGCCATCAAAGTATCGAGGTCAATGTTGGCATAGGCGGGCAGCTCATGGGCCTGCTCTTGCCGGGCCAAATGGAGGATTCGAAACTCATTTTCAAGCGTCGGATAATCGAGCGAAACCTTCATCAAAAAACGGTCTAACTGGGCCTCGGGCAGCGCATAGGTGCCTTCGTGCTCAACCGGGTTTTGTGTGGCCATAACCAGAAAAGGCGCGGGCAATGGATAGGTTTGGCCGTTGGCCGAGACCTGCCGTTCCGACATCGCCTCGAGCAGCGCCGATTGCACCTTGGCCGGCGCTCTATTGATTTCATCGGCCAAGACCAGGTTGGCGAAGATGGGGCCGGGTTGAAATTCGAAGCGATGTTCTTCGACGCGATAAATATCTGAGCCGGTGACATCGGCGGGCATCAGGTCGGGCGTGAACTGGATCCGCTTGAAGCTGCATTGCAGGCCATCGGACAACGCCTTGATCGCACTCGTTTTGGCCAGCCCGGGCGCGCCTTCGACCAGCAGGTGGCCATCGGCCAACAGTCCGATCAGCAGCGACTCGATGAGTTGCTCCTGACCGATGATTCGGGATTGCAGCGCGGTCTTTAATGCATGGAGTGCGTCGTAGGTTGCCATAGTTCATAGAATGCCGGTTAGAAGACTGCAGGCAAATTAAGGGCTTAAGGCGACCGACACAAGCGGGTTTACCGGAATTTTGCAGAGTGCAGTCCAAAGCACCGGTTAAACCGGCGCTTGACCGGCCAAACCACGTGAGTTTTCGATCAACTTAACGCACCTCCTGCCACCACAACGGATTGCTACTCATCTGGCCAAGCACAATGGCTTCGCCGATGACCGGTGTGTTGACTTGAACGTTGCTCGCCGCGGCTGCGGCCGTGACCCGCTCAAAGGGATCAAACCAGCTGTGCAGACTCAAATCGAAGGTGCCGTTATGGATCGGCACCATCTGCTTGCCGCCTAGATCGAGGTGAGCCTGGACCGATTCTTCGGGCAGCATATGCACCCCGGCCCAGTTCTTGTTGTAGGCACCGGTCTCCATAAAGGTGACATCAAAGGGTCCAAAGCGTGTGCCGATCTCCTTAAAGCCATCGAAGTAACCGGTGTCGCCACTAAAAAAAAGACGTTGCGCGTCACGGCCAGGCTGTTCCGGCGCGCTAAGCACCCAGGAGGCCCAAAGGGTGCTATCCCGGTCTGTGAGGCCTCGACCACTAAAGTGCTGTGACGGGGTTGCCGTGAGAGTTACACCGGCCACGTCGGTGTCCTGCCACCAATCGAGTTCGACGATCTTAGCGGGATTGACACCCCATTTGATCAGGTCGGCCCCGACGCCAAGCGGACAGACAAAAAACTCCACCTTGGCGATCAACTGCTTAATGCTCGCCTTGTCCAGATGATCGTAATGGTTGTGCGACAGCACCACGGCCTTGATCGCCGGTAAGTCAGCAATACTGATTGGCGGCTGATGAAAGCGTTTCGGACCGGCAAACTGAACGGGCGAGGCGCGTTTGGAAAAGACCGGATCGGTAAGCCAAAACTCGCCATTGAGCCAGATCAACAGGGTAGAGTGCCCGAGGCGATAAAAGCGGCTCTCGACGCTGGGTAGGTCGAGCAGCGAAGCCGGATCGATATCCAACACCGGCAGGGCATCGGTTGGCGTGGCCTGTTTACTCTTATTTGTTCGATAATCCTTAAACATACTCCACAGGCCGGACATCGACATCTTCATGGCCTCAACCGGATTACGAAACTTGCCGTCGGCGTATTGTGCCGAATCTTGGGTCAGTTCTTCAGTTGAAGGACTGCTGTTTAATATAGTGCCGACACTCATTACCGAGCCTCCTAATAGAACCGTAATTGATACCAGGCCAATGCCTAATTTTTTTTGCCACTGACTGCGCCGCGCACGATTAAACATCTTGGGTAGCCGCCTTGTTATAATCTTCGCTGGCGAAGAAATCCTGCCGGGTCAGGCTCTGGGACAGCAACCACAGGCGTTCAGCGACCCCAAGGTCTTTCGATACGCTATTTGAGTCCACCTTGCAGGCATTGCCCGAAATCTCTTGCCAGCCGTTTGGACCACAGTAGTCGCCGCCCTCAATACCGCTACCAGTCGCCGCATAGAGGGTTGGCAAGGCACCACGCGCGGCGGACTGGAAGATCCTGCCCGACACCGACTGCACAAAGGCGGGCATAGACCGGCCCAAGTTGGTCACCGAAATCCCCGGATGGGCAGCCACGCTGAGGACGGTGGAGCCCTTATTTTGCAGCTGTCGATTTAATTCGTAAGCAAACATCAGGCAAGCCAACTTGCTCTGGCCATAGGCCTTGCTGGCGCTGTATGCCTTGCTAAAGTTCAGGTCGTCGAAGTAGATATCGCCCCATTTGTGCGCCGCACTGCTGAGGCTGACGATTCGAGCGGGGGCGAGTGGGCTACTGCTCTGCTCCAGTAGTGGCAATAATAGGCTGGTCAATAAAAAATGGCCGGTGTAGTTGGCGGCAAACTGGGATTCAAAACCGTCTTCACTGAGTGACAAGGGCGGCATCATGATACCGGCGTTATTGATCAGCAAATCGAGTCGCGGCAGCGTCCCAGAGAGCGCCTGCGCGCACCGGCGCACACTGGCAAGGCTGCTCAGGTCGACCAGCGCGAGTTCGGCATCGGCGCCCGGAACGGCTGCCAATAGGGCCTGCAATGCTTGCTGGCCTCGAGCTTCATTACGGCACGCCAAGATG
>JBLHFL010000103.1:0-7395 GCA_047618105.1 Granulosicoccus sp. | reverse complement strand
CTCTTCGAAGCCGATGTGCAAGATGTGCGCATGACCCATCGACTGGTTGAATCGCCGGCCTGTATTGTTGTCGGCGATAACGATATGGGTGCACAGATGCGTCGCATCATGGAATCAGCCGGACAACAGGTACCCGACAGCAAGCCGATTCTGGAGTTAAATCCAGAGCATCCGCTGGTTCAGCGCTTGGAATTGGAACAGAATGAAACCCGCTTTGCCGATCTGGCCAGTATCTTACTGGAACAGGCTCGTCTGGCGGAGGGCTCAAATCTAAAAGATGCAGCGGGTTTTGTTACCCGTCTCAATAAGCTGCTCTTGGAAATGATGGGTTAATTCCCATCTTACCCAAACAAAAGGCCACCCTCCCGGGTGGCCTTTTTCGTTTTCGGAGCCTTAACGCGGGCAATGCTCCAAGTCCCTTGCGCTAACAAGGCTTCGTTAGGGGTGTAGTTATGGGTAGCTTTGGTTACAATGTCGCGAAATTATAGAGAGTGATCTACATGTTTAAAGAAATCCTAACGACTGGCGTATTGGTTTTAGTAGCTACCCCTGTATTAGCGGGTGGTGAAATCGATATCGGCCTGTCACAAAATTCGATTCGGATTGAACACGATGCTGTGTTAGTGGGTACCGGCGCGCATGTATCACTTGGTGGTCTGTATAACGAAAATACCGAAAACTGGGCCATTATGGCCGGTTTTAATGCCGTGGATGCAAGCATGTCCAGTCAGGAGTTTATTGGCGGTGTCGGCTTCAAGATGCTGCTGCTCTCGGCTGCGGAAAATGAATTTTCAGTTGCCGCCGGAGTGGGGGGTTTCCTGCGCTGGCAGCCTGAGTTTATGAATGGGCTCGGATTTGAAGGTCAGACCTATTTTGCCCCGAGTATTTTGAGCTTTGGCGGGTTAAAGTCGGCCAATGAGATCGTCGGTCGTGTGACCTATAAAA
This sequence comes from Granulosicoccus sp., assembly GCA_047618105.1. Classification (GTDB taxonomy): domain Bacteria; phylum Pseudomonadota; class Gammaproteobacteria; order Pseudomonadales; family Natronospirillaceae; genus Reinekea. Next base: position 6,450 of record JBLHFL010000103.1, on the reverse strand, counting down.
TCCTGCCGCAAGCGCGGGTATTTTTCGGTTATCACGATGTTACGGGCAACTATCGGACCGATGGTAATGTTAGTTTGGATTCAACCTACCATCTTGGCTTTCGGATGACTTACTAAACCCTATGAGCCCCATTGCAAAGACAAATATCATTCACAGCCAGTTGATCCAGCTGGTTGCCTTGCAGGCAACCTCAAACACCACGGCTCAGGCGGCTCTGCGCAACAGTTTCATATTGTTATTGGAACAGGGTCTCTGTGCCCTGGTCAGGGAATTGGTTGCCCCAGCTGATAGTGGCCGTACTGATGGCGGACTGAGTGCGCTGTTGGCCGACATAAACGATGAAGCCAGCCGGTCTGCCTTGGTCAGTAGTATTCGTAATGGTGAGAAAGATTCTGACCATTGGCTTCATCACTGGTCTACGGCGCGGCTGCATTTTTTTCGGCCGCCGGCCCTGGCACCTCAGGTAGTGGCCCCGAAGCAGACCGAATCGAATCTCATCCCCATGGTCGACCGGGAACTTGCGCACCGTCCGAACGACTGTGTGTCCTGGTTACAGGGTTTTGCCGATCTGGTCTTCAGCAGTCGAAGTTTAAATAATTATGATTGAACGGAACCTATAATGGCAAAATATTGGGAAATAGTGCAATTGTCAGACGGTGCGTTTGTGCTGCAGAGCCCAGAGCACCAAGACGAGAAACCCCTGGTCCGGATTGAGTTTTCTGCTGAAGCGGAACGGTTATTAGAAGATCAGATAGCGCAAGTAGCCCAAGCGATGATCGGTGCTGGCGTTCAAGAAGCCAATTTTCTGTCAGATCGCCCTTTTGATGCCGAACTCGAACTCGAACCTGAATCCGAATCCGAAACTCAACCTCCAGAGGAGTTCAGCCTGCATTAGCAATAATACGCAGTGGCTGGATCACTTGCTTTGATAATCTTGGTAGCGTTCCATGACCTGGGTGACATAGTTTTGCGTCTCTGGATAAGGCGGGATGCCTTGGTATTTGATCACGGCCCCTTCACCGGCATTATAGGCGGCCAAGGCTAATGGTATATTGTCGAAGCGTTGCAGCAGATACCTCAGGTGTGCGGTGCCAGCATAAATATTTTGCTTCGGATCGAGAATATTCTCAACCTGGTATTGTTTTGCGGTTGTTGGCATGAGTTGCATCAAGCCCATCGCGCCCTTATCAGATCGGGCATCAATTTTGAATGCCGACTCCTGCGCGACGACGGCCCGGATCAGGGCCGAATCTATATTATAGAGGTACGCCGCGTTACGGATGTAGCGGTCGATCAGCTCACGGTTCTTTTCCGTGTCCTGATAACGCAATGACTGACCGGCGGTACGTGCATCTATATGGTTCTGTTCGAGCACATAACCGTTCAGGTTAATAGGCCGATCGGTGACTACCCGGTTCCCATTCGGCGACATATAGATGAAGAGCTCGTCACCCGTGGCCCCTGACATTATGCCAACGTAAATCAATAGGCTGGCCAGAGCGGCCAACTTAGCCCTCAAAGAAAACCGCGCCCAGGTTAATCAATGACCACAGAACCTTTTGCATCGGCCCTGACTCGGCATATACGGTAAATGTAAAGACATCACCGTCACACAGGCTATTGAGCTGGGCCGGCGTCAATTCAGTCACCATGGACTGGCCATCGACGAATAAGACCGTGTCGGTATAGGCTAGGCGGCTGGAAGCATTACGGTAGATCGGATTGACCCGCCAATGGCTTATAAATTCATCAATCGGCCAGTCACCGGTTTCAACCGCCTGATCGTCATATTTAGGCTGGGTCATATATTGACCAAACCAGTTGGTTAAGAGCGCATCGTTGTTGGCGTAGTCATGCAAAATGGTTTGCAGTCGGACTATATCTTCAGGCCTAATTTCATGCGGCGCGCCGCTGCGATTGGTAAGCTTTGGATCGGAGTAACGGTTAAAGTCGGATACCTTGCTGGCTAAAAAATGACCGAAATCACTGATCAAATCACTGTGTGCCGGCGCCCGAAATCCAACCGATACGGTCAGGCAGTCGGTCAAGGCGGTGCCCCAATGGGCAAAGGCGGGCGGCAAATAGAGCATGTCGCCCGGCTCCATCACCCATCGGTCTTGCTCTGCGAAGTCGGTTAGAATTTTCACCGGTAGCTGAGCGTTTATTTCACTGGTCTCATCACAGAGCTGGCCGGTCTTCCATTCACGTGTGCCCTCAACCTGAAGCAGAAATACATCATATTGGTCAAAGTGCGGGCCAACGCCACCGCCCTTGGTTGCAAAGGACACCATGATGTCATCAATGCGCCATTGGGGCAGAAAATCGAAGCCATTCAAAAGGGTACGAATCTCTGGAATCCAGTGATCTACGGCCTGCACCAAGAGGGTCCAGTTTTCCGGTCCCAACTCGGCGAAGTCTTCTTCGGCAAAGGGGCCGTGGCGCAGTAACCATTCATCGTTTTCCGGTAGTCGTTTGATCAGACGCGACTCAACTTCCGGCTCCATCGCCAAACCGGCTAACTCGTCGCCCGAAATGAGCTGTTCAGGGTTAAAGGCTTGGCGCAATAACTGGGGACTCTGTTGCCAATAGGTCGACAGAAAGGCATCGGCGTCAATATTTATCGAGGGTCTTGTCATAGTCAGATCCTAACCGGTTTTAGGTGCTGTTAGTCTAGCAGACCTGAGCAGCTTTGAAGACTCAAAGGGCTCAGGCTCGAATGGTGTAAAGTGCTTGGATGAGTTTGTCACGGTTTGCACAGAATTCTAGGTCGTCGTCACGGCAACGACCCATAACTCCGGAGGGCAGGGCTAGTGGTCGCCGATAGTGCGCGCCTGTCTAACCGCGTTGCCGATATAGGACGCGGGCGTCATGGCAAGCAGTTGAGACTTGGCCGCATCGGGCAGCTCTAACTGCTGAACGAAATCGATCATCATCGCCTCGGTAATAGCCTTACCTCGGGTAAAGGCCTTTAACTTCTCGTAAGGTTCGGCTATGCCATAGCGTCGCATCACGGTCTGAATAGCCTCGGCCATGACTTCCCAAGCGTTATCCAGGTCAGCGTCGATCCGAACCCGATTCACCTCGAGTTTGCTAATACCTTTCAAGGATGACTGATAGGCAATCAGGCTGTGTGCTAGGCCGACCCCCATCGATCGCAGCACCGTTGAGTCAGTCAGGTCGCGCTGCCAGCGAGACAATGGCAGCTTGGCACCCAAATGGCCCAGAATCGCATTAGCGATGCCCAAATTGCCCTCGGAGTTTTCAAAATCGATCGGATTAACCTTATGAGGCATCGTTGAGCTGCCCACTTCACCGGCAATGGTGCGCTGCTTAAAGTAGCCTAAGGAAATATAACCCCAAATATCTCGATCGAAGTCGATCAAAATGGTATTGAAGCGTGCCAGACTGTCGAACAACTCCGCTATATAGTCATGCGGTTCGATCTGAGTGGTATAGGGGTTGAAGGTCAGCCCCAGGTCGCTCACAAACTGTGCGGCCGTGGCTTGCCAATCGATATCGGCGTAGGTCGCAAAGTGGGCATTGTAGTTACCCACGGCACCATTGATCTTGCCCATATACTCTATGCGCTCAACCTGCTTAATCTGGCGCCGCAGACGGTAGACAACATTGGCCATTTCTTTGCCAACGGTGGTCGGTGAAGCTGTTTGACCGTGCGTGCGGCTGAGCATAGGCTGATCGGCCAGGTCTAGGGCGACCCGCTCGATCGCGTCCGCGACTTCTATTAAGGCCGGAACAATTACCTGTTGCATGCCATTTTTGAGCATCAGGGCATGGGACAGGTTGTTGATGTCTTCAGAGGTGCAGGCAAAGTGCACAAACTCCTGCAAGGCCGCCAGTTCCGGCTGAGCCGTCAACTTTGCTTTGAGGAAATATTCAATCGCCTTGACGTCGTGATTGGTCGTCGCCTCGATATCTTTAATGGCGGCAGCATCGGCAAGCGAAAAGCCACTGACAATCCCATCGAGATAGGCTGTAGCGGAGGCAGAAAACGCCGGGCATTCCGGAATTTGGGGATGATTCGAGAGCTGCTGTAACCAGCGGACTTCCACTTCGACCCGGTATCGAATAAGACCGAATTCACTAAAATAAGACCTCAGGGAGGTCGTTTTGTTACCGTATCGGCCGTCGATGGGCGAGATAGCGGTGAGTGCTGACAAATCCATAATTTGAACCTACCTTAAAACCAAGCGGAAAAAGCGCGGCGAGTATACCTTAAAAGCGTCATTAGGCCACGTCGATCATCGCCTGAGCGGCCCGGTGTAATTTTTGCCGATACCACATCAGGTGCCAGCGTCGGCCGCCCGATTGCCGCCACAACAGGGCACAGCGAACCCCATAGAGTAGCAGGGTGCGGACCTTCTCAGCCACCTTGGGGTTCTGTAAGTGGGTTGGGTTGCCGGTGACGCGAATGCGAAAGTTTAATTGACTGATGCTGTTCTGGTAACAACGCGCGGCAGAGCCGATCACGGCTTCATGGCTGTAACTGTCGAAATAACGTTGCTGGTCAGCCGTTCGGGTCAAGGCCTTGGACAACTCGTCCATCAGGTCGGAGCGCTTATCAAGTTTGGCCTGAACGGCCATAATAGCCATCGCGTACTGCAACACCTCACGCCCAACACCACGGCCGTTCTTAGCCAGGGCGGTGTTTAGGATGGTCAAGCCATGATCGAGACTGGCCTGGCCATTAAAGACATCATCAAACGAGGTGGGCGTCAGATTGAGGATGGTCTTTAACGCATTGGTCAGCTGATCGCTGTCCAACTCTCCAGACTTGGCCAGTTGATCAACCAAACTGGCGGCCTGAAAAATGCCTGCCAGAGCCATGGTTTGGTGCGAAAGATTGGTAGACATTAGGTATCCTTTGCCATGCAGTTAAATCCAGGTCGATTCGATTACGCCGCCGCCGAGGCACCGCTCACCGCTGTAAAAGACAGCAGATTGGCCCGGGGTAATGGCTCGTTGTGGCAAATCAAAATCAACAACATAATGGCCATCGGCTGTTTTGCTTAGCGCACAATGTTGATCTGGTTGGCGGTAACGGTGCTTGCAGGTCACGGTTATCGGTAATTCCGGGTCTTTTTCGTCTACCCAGTAGACAGAATTCATGCGCAAATGTTGAGTGAATAGGGCCTCATTATCGGTGCCTTGCACGACGATCAAGACATTCCGTTCTAAGTCCTTATGGGCCACAAACCAAGGCGCTTCACCATAATGCGTGCCGCCTATCCCCAAGCCCTGGCGTTGGCCAATGGTGTAATACATCAGGCCTTGGTGTTGCGCCAAGGTCTCGCCATTGATCGTTTCGATGGCACCCGGACGAGCGGGTAGATATTGTTTTAGAAAATCGGCAAAACGCCGTTCACCAATAAAACAGATGCCCGTACTGTCTTTTTTCTTGGCAGTGGCCAATTGGTATTTTTCGGCGATAGCGCGGACCACCGGCTTCTCCAACTCACCCACTGGGAAGAGGGTTTTGGCAAATTGCTCGTGGCCGACCGCGTGGAGAAAATAACTCTGATCCTTATTGCCATCGAGCCCCCGTAACAGTTGAGCGCGGCCATCAACCACAGCCGTTCGGGCGTAATGACCGGTCGCAATCTTGTCAGCGCCTAGGCTGAGGGCATAGTCGAGGAAGGCTTTGAATTTGATTTCGCGGTTACAAAGGATGTCCGGATTGGGCGTCCGACCGGCCTTATATTCGGTTAGAAAGTGCTCGAACACCTCATCCCAGTATTCGGCGGCAAAATTGGCCTTATGCAGCTTAATGCCCAACTTGTCAGCCACCGCTTGGGCATCGGCCAAGTCCACTTTGGCTGTGCAGTGATCGGTGCCATCATCCTCATCCCAGTTTTTCATAAACAGACCCTCAACCTGATAGCCCTGCTCAAGCAGCAGGGCCGCGGTGACCGAGGAGTCAACGCCTCCAGACATACCGACTATGACAGTTGTTGAGCCATTGGTGGTCATTGGTGATCTCCCAGGTACAGGTCATGAATAAGGTTGACAGGGTAAATGGGCGCATCCGGGCAATCTTCAAGGGTTTGGCGCGTCAATTCACTTCTTAATTGATACTTATCCGCCTGCAGGTCGTCCAGATCGAGCCATTGGGCCGACAAGATGTCTGGATCGAGTGTTTCAGTTAGTCGTTCCAAGGCCACGGCATGAAAACAAACCCGCAGATAATGCGTGCCGCTAGTGCCATGAATGCCTTGGTAAATCGCCTTAAGGCCGGTAATCTCAACCGCATAGCCGCTCTCTTCGAGGGCCTCGCGCTGTGCGGCGGTTATTAGATCTTCGCCTTGTTCGACGTGACCGGCAGGTTGATTCCAGCAATTTATACCGTTATCTATCTCGTTTACCATGAGCATCTTGTTGTCCTTTAAGCAGACAACAGCGACGGTGAGGTGAGGGTATGACATGGACAGAATC
>JBLHFL010000102.1:0-7471 GCA_047618105.1 Granulosicoccus sp. | reverse complement strand
TGCCGAAGACCTGGGTAAAGTCTTTGTCTCCACCGAGTTGGGCGGCGGTGGCACATCAACCGCCAGTTCAAACGCGATTGCGAAGAAAGGCATCAGCAACCTGCTGATTCATGCCGGTATCCTGCACGGCGAACTGGAAGTCGCAGAAAGCCAGATGCTGGACATGCCCGATTCAGACTGCTTTGTGTTCAGCGAAACCGATGGCCTGTTTGAGGCCATGGTCAATCTCGGTGATATGGTCAAAAAAGGCGACTTGATTGCCCGGGTTTGGCCGACAGATCGCACCGGGGTTAAGCCACTGCACTACTATGCCAAACGCGACGGCATGCTCACCTCTCGACACTTTCCAGGTCTGATTCAAACGGGCGATTGCCTGTCTGTGGTCGCAACCCTGGTCTAAGGGTCTGATGATTTAGCCCGCGTCAGCGCGGGCGGTTATCGCTAACTTGCCAATCCATCAGCCACGCAATGTGGCTGTTTAATTCACGGTCGGTTAACAACTGACCTTAGCGGCAGGACTCGATCCGTTGCACCAACTGCTCAATATCCGCACTGTCGTTATAGATATGCGGCGATACCCGGATGCCCAACTTGCGCGCATCGACACTAATATTGGCCTGCTCTAAGGCCGCCATAAACTCGGCCTGACGGTCACCCAATTGCAAAATTACCGTGCCACTGCGCATCTGCGGCGCATGGGGCGAGACCACGACAGCGCCCAACGCCGCAATAACCTGATCGATCAGCTTTTGGTTGTGGGCTCTCAACACCTTCGATCCGATATTGGCAAAATATCCAATGCTGTGTGCGGCGAGTGCATAAGGAGCGATCGATGGCGTGCCGCCCCAGAAACGCATTGCGCCGGGGTGGTAACGAAAGTCGTGAATATTAAATTCAAAGGGATTTTCATGACTGAACCAACCGACATCCATGGGCTGACAGTCATCGATGCGCTCAGGATGCACCCACAGATAGGCCGCACCCGGTCCGGAGCAGAGCCATTTAACGCTCGAGCCGACCATAAAGTCGGGCTGCAACTGGGTGAGATCTAAGGGCATTATGCCGGCCGACTGCGCGACATCTATCAGGCTCAGGGCGCCGCGCGCTTGGATCAGCGGAATAATATCGGCCAAGGGTGCCTGCACACCGCTGTTGGAATAGGCGTGGCTGACAAAGACCAGATCCACATCGGCACCGATATAGGCCTGCCAAACGGCAGCATCGGTTAGGTCCAAATGCTGGGGAATAAAGCGCAGTTCACAGCCGGCGCCGAGCGCCTTCTGCATAACAAACCCCATACTGGGGAAGTCGACCTCACTCATAAGCACTACCGCTCCCGGACGCTGCAAGCGATCGAGCGACATCACCAGCTTGGTTACCGCGCTGGACAGATTCGCCTGCGGGCAAAAGTCCTTGGCCGCTCCCTGGAACAGTTGGGCTAAGGCGGCGGTAAAGCTGTCGATCACCCCCAACCATTGGCCCCAAGGCTCACGGCCAGAGTTTTGCCACGGGGCAAAGAAGGCCTGTTCCAGTGCGGCTGGGGCGCTATTCAATGGCCGGCCGACCGAATGGCTAAGCAGATAGCTGCCCGGGGCTAGGCTGAAATCGCGTTTAGGGGTATCGATCATCGGTTCACTCCAGGGTGGCTTTGAGCTGTTGAATATCGTGGAAGCGGGTCAGGATATCCGAGCGTTGGGCGGCGGCACGTCGATCGCGCAGCTTTTCCAAAGCAGCCAACAGGACCGGTAGCGGCGGGCCACTGGCCGTGAGCTTGTCGAGATACTGCTCCGGCATCTGTGCCGAGGGCTGACTGATATACTTATCAACCAATTGATTATGATGCTGGCTCGCTGTTTCGCCGTGCACCTGACACAGCTCTAGCAGCAAGCTGAGGTTGGCCTGATACCAAGGCGCCTGGCTCTGGTCGCCGGCCGCGAGAAAGTAATCCAGCAGGCTGGTCCGGCGCATGCAATCGCGCAATATTTGCTGATCTTCCGGCATCATAAAGAGAAATTTATCAACCAACAGCTGGCCATAGGTCGGATCGTTGCCTTGGCACAGCCCGAGCAATAGATCGATCACATTGATGCCGGCAAAATCCCCCGCGTTGGCACCGCGATATATCTGCGAGCCGACCCGATAGGGTTTGTAATAGGGTCGCACACAATGGAAGAAACGTTGGGCATCGAGCTGCTCAAACAGATAGCTATTGGATTCGATGACCTGTTGCAATGCCACCAGGGCGGCGCTCATCAGATCGTGCGTGAGCGGGTGCGAAATACCCAAAGGCTGAATCTTGATCAAGGCATCGGCGGCGCGCTTATAGGCGAGAATGCCGCGGGTGTTGTAATCGATAAAGAGTTTCTCATCGGGCAGATTGGTAAAGCGTTTGTAGCGACCGTTGACCGCCCGGTTATGGGTGGTCAAATGCGCCGTGGCAAAGCGCGGCGTGACCCCAATGGAGGCACCGATTTGCAGCGCCAGAGCCGAGGCTTCCAGCAGCGGTGATTTGGTCTCGCGCGACGGCTCGGTGATCTCATGGCGCCGGCAAGCCGCCATATAGAGGCCGACATTGCCCAACAGGTCAAAGGCCTTATCGAACCCCTGGTCGGTATTGCCTTCTGCCAGCAGCGCCGCGATCAGCGCCTGGCCTTCCTGTTCCAAGCAGATCTTATAGTCTTCGCCTATCCCAGCGACATTGGCGCGATCGGCCTGGGCAAAATAGAGGACCTCCAGGGCGGAATTCAACTCGACAAAACGCGTTCGAATCCAGTCATCAAAGAGTTCCGTCTTGGCGGTGTTGGCTTTCATCTGTCATAACCTTAAAGGTGAGTATTCTTATTGGTGTAAGCCCCGGAGCGGTCCACAGAGCAAAGTGGCCACACTAAAGCACTAGCGCGGCCGAGAACAGCCAGCGGCGCGAATAGGCGCGCGCCGAACTGTTCATAATTAATGACTGTTGGATTGTGAAGCGGGTGGGGAGGGCCGCTCTGGTTCTGGCTAACCGATGGCTCGGGAATTGATGTGCTCAGGCCTGATGCGCGGCACTTTGACTGGCCAAAACTCGGTCGATCATGGCGGCGACACCGTCGTCGGCGCAGTCTGTGGTGACAACATTGGCGATCGCCTTAATGTCGTCCGGTGCATTGCCCATGGCGACACCGACCCCGCAGTCGCGCAACATCGTCAGATCGTTGTAACTGTCGCCGATCGCCATCACATCCGCCTTGTCGATGCCCAGCTTGGCACAGATCACATCGATGCCCCGGCTCTTGTCGACGGCGCTATTGGTAAATTCCAAAAACACCGGTTTGGAAATGCTGATCATAAATCGGCCGCCCAGCGTTTTGCTCAGATTTGCCTGTAAGGTTTTGATCTTGTCCGGCTCGGCGAGCATAAGCACCTTAGGCACCTTGCCCTGCACGACGCTTTTTAAGTTCGCCACGAGCTCAATGGGCATTCCGGTGAGCGTCGCCTCCAGTTGGCTGTAGGGATTCATCTGTTCGGTGACAATGGCTCCCTCTATATAGGTTTGCATCAGCACGCCTTGGGCGTGAGCGGTATCGACCAAAAGGTCGCACTCAAACTTGCTTAGGCAGGTCTCGAACAAGGTTTCGCGATTAGACCAGTCGGTCACATACGCGCCATTGTAGGAAATTACATAGCCCCCTTGGGCCAAATTCAGCAGGTTGGCATAGCCGATCATGGCGGGGAAGGGGCGGCCCGAAGCCAGGACGATGGTTAGGCCGGCAGCGCGGGCACGGGCAATGGCCGCCTGATTGGCCGGACTGATCTGGACAGCATCATTTAGCAGGGTATCGTCCAGGTCCATGACGATCATACGAATGTTAGCGTAAGGCATAGGTGTGTGGCATTCCAAGGAAAAATCGTGCGCAGTATAGCGAAATATGTCGGCCACGTATGGAACGCACCGGGATGGGTGGAAAGATTTTCAAGCCCAGCGAATCCAGTCGGGGACGACTATTTAACTTTCTGTTAAAGTGTTCGCTTGTTTTGTTGTGATATTTTGTTGCGCTATGTTTAAGACCGCCCCCGATCTATTTAAATACCCCAAATATAAGCATGCCGTGCAAGCTGCTGCGCCCTTTTTGCCGATGAGTCGGGCGGAAATGGACACGCTGGGCTGGGATCAGTGCGACATTATCATCATCTCGGGTGACGCCTATGTCGACCATCCGAGCTTTGGTATGGCCGTGATTGGTCGGACCTTGGAGGCTCAGGGCTTTCGTGTGGGCATTATTGCCCAGCCCGACTGGCAATCCGCCGAGCCCTTCAAAATATTGGGTGAGCCTAAGCTATATTTTGGCATCACAGCGGGCAATATGGATTCCATGATCAACCGCTATACGGCTGATCTAAAGGTGCGCAACGACGATGCCTATACCCCCAACAATGAGGGTGGCAAGCGACCTGAACGCGCGGTCTTGGTCTACAGCCAACGCTGCAAAGAAGCCTATCCCAAGGTGCCCATCGTGCTGGGCGGTATCGAGGCCAGCTTGCGCCGAATCGCCCAGTATGACTACTGGAGCAATAAGGTGCGCCATTCAATTCTGTTTGATTCCAATGCCGACATCCTGCTCTATGGCAATGCCGAGCGAGCGCTGGTCGAGGTGACTCACCGATTGGCCAATAATGTTCCCATTGGCGAGATCACCGATGTCCGCGGCACCGTGGTGTTAAAGAAAGAAGTGCCCAATGGCTGGACCGAAATCGACTCCAGCCGGATCGATTGGCCGAGTAATATTGGCGCACTAACTGAGTTTAACGAGCCCAATCCTTATGAGCAGAAGGAGCCAATCAACGAGGCAGGGGACAAAACCAGCTGTGGCTCCAGTGATGCGGCCAGCAAGACTGAGGTAGACGACAATGTCTCGGTGGTGCGGATTATTCCGATGCCCCTGCAGCGAAAATTCGATATCGATCACGAGTTGACCTGTATCCGACTGCCATCGTTCGAAAAAATTCGTAACGATCCGGCGCTCTATGCTCACGCCAGTCGGGTCTTGCATGTTGAGGCCAACCCGCACAATGCCCACACCCTAGTTCAGCGCCATGGTAATCGTGAAGTGTGGGTCAATCCGCCACCGATTCCACTGCGCACCGAGGAGATGGACGGTGTCTTCGACCTGCAGTACGCCCGGGTGCCGCATCCGAGTTACGGCAAAGCGAAAATACCCGCCTACGACATGATTAAAACCTCGATTAATATTATGCGTGGTTGTTTTGGCGGCTGTACCTTCTGTTCTATCACCGAACACGAGGGGCGGATTATACAGTCGCGCTCGCATGAATCGGTGCTTAAGGAAGTCGAAGATATTAAAGCCAAGGTGCCCGGTTTTAGTGGCGCACTGTCCGATTTGGGCGGCCCGACCGCAAATATGTACCACCTCCATTGTAAGGACGACGCGATTCAAGCCAGTTGTCGCCGGCTCAGCTGTGTCTATCCGACCATCTGTGTCAATCTCAAAACCGATCACTCGATGACCACCCAGCTATACCGCAAGGTGCGCAAGACGCCCGGCATTCACACCGTTGCCATCGCCTCCGGTCTGCGCTATGACTTGGCCATTGAAGATCCTGAGTACGTCAAAGAGCTCGTGACCCACCATGTTGGCGGCTACCTAAAAATCGCTCCGGAGCATACCGAAACTCGACCGTTGCAGATGATGATGAAACCCGGCATGGGCAGTTACGATCGCTTCAAGCAGATGTTCGACAAGTATTCTAAAGAGGCGGGTAAAAAGCAGTATCTGATTCCTTACTTTATTGCTGCTCACCCGGGCTGCGAAGATGAAGATATGGTGAATCTGGCGCTCTGGCTCAAGAACCAGGATATGAAGGTTGATCAGGTGCAAACCTTTTACCCATCGCCGATGAGTCTGGGCACGGCGATGTACTTTTCCGGCAAAAACCCGTTGAAGAAGGTCACCTACAAGAGCCCACGGGTGAATGTAGTGAAGAAAATCGAGGAGCGTCAGCTCCAGAAGGCCCTGTTGCGCTACCACGATAAATCGGGCTGGCATTTGATTCGCGACGCCCTACAGCGCATGGGTCTGGCTCGTCTGATCGGCGATGGCGATCACTGTCTGGTGCCGGCGGAAGAGAAGCAAAGTGTTAAGCGTCAACCCTATAAGGGTGTGCCAAAGGCCAAGCTGGCGACGAAGCCGGGCCGATCGGGTGGTCGACCCGCGCCCAAGGTGAAGACCATCCTGCCGAAGAAACAACGCAAAAAATAAGCCTAGCCTAAGCCCGCGGTCGCCCGACGCTTCCCGCTGTTAGGCGGGCCGTTACGGGTCATTTAGCGCACAAAAAAAAGCCGGCATTTGCCGGCTTTTTTGTTTTTGGGCGGCTCAGCCTAGAGGTTGGCGAGCACCTTCTGCACACTTTCCTTGGCATCGCCAAACAACATGGCCGAGTTCTCTTTGAAAAAGAGTGGGTTTTGCACGCCGGCATAGCCAGAGGCCATGGATCGTTTCAAGACAATGCATTTTTTCGCCTTCCAAACTTCCAACACCGGCATACCGGCGATCGGCGAGTTGGGCTTTTCAATGGCATCGGGATTAACGATGTCGTTGGCGCCGATGACCATAACCACATCGGTGCTCGGCAAGTCAGGATTGATCTCGTCCATCTCCAGTACCAGGTCATACGGCACATTGGCTTCGGCCAATAGCACGTTCATATGGCCCGGCAAGCGTCCGGCGACCGGATGGATGGCAAAACGCACCGTTTTGCCTTGCTTGCGCAGGCGTTCGGTCATCTCCGCGACGGCCTGTTGGGCGGCTGCGACGGCCATGCCGAAACCGGGCGTAATCACGATGGTGTCGGCGTCTTTAAGCCATTCTGCGGCCTCTTCATGGCTCACCGTATTGGCTTCACCGTATTCTTCATCGGCGACAATTTCACCGCCGCCGCTGCCGAAGCCGCCGAGGATCACGCTGATAAAGGAGCGATTCATCGCCTTGCACATGATGTAGCTGAGGATCGCGCCCGACGAGCCCACCAAGGCACCGGTAATGATCAACAGATCATTGCCGAGCATAAAGCCGGTAGCGGCAGCCGCCCAGCCGGAATAGCTGTTGAGCATCGAGACCACTACGGGCATATCCGCTCCGCCGATCGCCGCGACCAGATGGATACCCATCAGGCCGGCAATCAGGGTCATGGCCAATAATATCGGTATGGCGTTGACGCTGTGGGCGTCGCGCACAAAGATAATCATCAAGACAATCGAGGCGATCAAGGCAATGGCGTTGAGGCCATGACGGAATGGCAACATCAGCGGCTTGCCCGAGAGGGTGCCCTGTAGCTTGCCCCAGGCGACCCATGAACCGGTAAGGGTGATGGCGCCAATAAAGATACCCAGGAAGATTTCGGTGTTGTGGATAACGGCTTCGGCGCCGACATGCATAGAGCGCGGATCGAGTACGCCGCCCCAGCCAATCAGCAC
>JBLHFL010000101.1:0-7479 GCA_047618105.1 Granulosicoccus sp. | reverse complement strand
AGCACATAGGCTCTTCACCTTGCCGGCCAGTTCCGGGCGCTGCCGTGCGATGGCATCGTGCAGGCTATAGGTGAACAGCAGGTTGGCCAGCTTGGATTGCTGATAGCGCCGCCATTTGCCCAGTCCAAAAAAACCATCGCCACCAAGCTTGGCTGGGTCTTTGGCCAGATATCGCGCCTGTAAGTCACCACCGCGCCGCGCGCCACTGGAATGATTGACCACTCGGGCCTCGCCCCGCGCGTCCACGGCTCGCTCCAACAGCGGCCAAACACCTGAGCTCAACAGGAAGTGACTCAGGTGATTGGTTTGCATCTGCAGATCCAAGCCATCGATCGTCACCCGACTCGGCACGGCCATGATGCCGGCATTATTACAGAGCACATCCAGGCCGTTCGGGCAGGCACCGTTCAATTGGTCAACAGCCGCTCTGACACTCGCCAAACTGGCCAGGTCACAGGGTATAAAGCGCGCATCAACCCGTTGCGCACGCAGCGTCCTAAGGGCTGCTGCACTGCGCGCTGAGGGTCGATTTAACATCAGCACCTGCGCGCCTAAGGCACCGCAGCGTTGGGCCAAAATAAGGCCGGTACCACTGGTGCAGCCGGTAATGGCGACGGTCTTACCCGCCATGCTCGGTAGAGTTGGCAGCAAGGCCGATATATCCTGATTTTGTTTGACGCTCATGGCTGGCCTTTTGTGTTCCACTCTGGTGCGGGGTCAAATGTGAGGGTGTTCGACTTTTTACGCAAAAAAAACGGCCGGTTGGCCGTTTTTGCTAGATCCGTACCTTAACATCGATGCGTGTTAAAAGGGCAACGGTAAGGGCTCACCGTTCAGCAGCGCAGAGCCATCGGCCAGCTTAAAGTCGACCTGGTAATCGGCGCCATTTTCCACTAGCACACCGGTCATCATCAGATTGTTGAATGGCTCTGCCAACAGGGTCGATTCGCTTAGGCCGCCGGCTAACTCCAAATGGGCTTCGGCCTTGAGGCTGGACACCAGAGACAGCATCGAAAAGGGGTTGTTAACATCGGCTACAGCATTTTCCGGCATTTCGAACGATGCCTGCAGGGCGATGGCTTGACCGTCTAGGGTCGCCTGCAGCTGGGAGACGGCAAACACAAAGCCAGTACGTAAAAATACATTGATGTCTTCCATCAGGGCCGGGCTCGCCTCACCACTGATCTGCATCGCGTTTAGGTTTTGTGACAGGCTCTGTAGGTTTTGCACAGAAGAACCGGTCATTGATATGGCGAGGAGGATGTCCTTGATATCCACAGGCGCTTCGCCATCGTCAAGTGACACCTGATCAACTTGGAAGGACAGGTCCATCGCAAGCCGCTCATCGGTAACCTGGCTGTTCGATTGGATGCTATAAGCACCAACCTGGTAGTGTACCTGGGCCAATTCACTGGTTGAATCGAAGCTCATGCCGTCGCCGCTAGTACTCTGCTCGCCGACAAAGACGCTACCGCCGATATAGCGGCCCTCAGACTGAAAAGACAGGGGTCGCATGACCATGGCGACCTGTTCCGGTTCATCGACCGTCACCGTTGCACCCGGCCAAGAGCCCGTCATACTGAATTTCCCGCTGGGATCACCGGTTATGGCCAAGCGCAGTGGCGACACCCGCACCGTGGCCTGCTCGATCTGCTCTTCGATACCGATGCCGAGCCAATCACTCTGATAATCACCGGTTAAACCGATTTTGGTGGTACCGGTCATCACATCTTGATCGATCAGTAACGTGCGTAATAGCGCCTGATTCTGTGCGTCGTCAACCCACGTCAGGAGTGACGCGTCGAAATGAAGGCGGTGTTCAATCGTGGCGCCCCAGGGACGTTTTTGGATGTTGTTGTCGATCACCAGGGTGACACGTTGGTCAGCCTGTTCGACGCTCGCGGTCAACACCAGATGCCGTTCGATAAAGCTACTTTGATCATCGCTGACCGCAATCAGGATAGAGGAGGCGGCTGCGCTGTCTTGCAACTGGGCCAGGGCCGCGTCGATTTGGCGGTCGGCGACCAACATAGCGCTGGCACCGGCAAGTGCGACACCGACGACCACTAGGGAGGATACTAAAAGCGTTTTATTCATTTGAATTCCTATAGTCCTTGTGAAAAATCAATTCAAAAAAAGGCACCATTATCGTCTTCCTGACAGACCGGCCAGCCCTTGATTGAGTCGCAATCATAAGGCTTCCGCTTAAGATGTACATCGCTGCTGAGGAATTTTTTGACTTGACACCGGGGCGGCACATCAAAGGACCTGCCACCCCGACTGAGGGGGGATTAGCGCCCTAGGTGGCCGCGTTGAAACGGCCCCCTATTAACTATAGCGTTGATTTAGGGCTGCAAAAACAGCGCGCAGACCCATCGCCTCGCCGCCCATGGGTCGGCCGGGCCGTTGGCGATTGTTCCAAGCACCGACATCGATATGCACCCAGGGGCTGTGCTCGACAAAATGCTGCAGAAACAGTGCCGCGGTAATCGACCCGCCGTAGGGCACCGGTGCGCTGTTGACCAGATCTGAAATGGTGCCGACCATATAGTCGCCGTAGCCCTGATGCAACGGCATCTGCCAGAGCGGATCTTCATGATCGGCGCCGGCCACCGTCAGGGCCTGGGCAAAGGCCGCATCGGTGCTATAGAAAGCCGGCACTTCCAGACCCAAGGCAATTCGCGCCGCGCCGGTCAGGGTGGCGAAATCGATGATCAGGTCCGGGTTATCCATTTCGGCTTCGGCGAGGGCATCACAGAGCACCAGTCGCCCTTCGGCATCGGTATTGTCAATTTCCACGGTCAGACCCTTACGTGTCGTGACTACATCGCCGGGCCGGAAGGCATTGCTGCTGACCGCGTTTTCGACCGCGGGAATCAGCACCCGCAGCCGCACCGGTAAATTGCGACTCATAATCAGGGTCGCCAAACCCAAGGCATGGGCGGCCCCACCCATATCCTTTTTCATCAGGCGCATACCGGCGGCCGATTTCAGATCCAAACCGCCACTGTCAAAACAGACGCCCTTGCCGACCACCGTCAATTTGGGGTGGCTCGGATCGCCCCAACTCAGGTCCAGCAGACGCGGTGCGTGTTCTGACGCGCGACCAACCATATGGATGGTCGGGTAGTTGTGCGCTAATAGCTCATCGCCGACCAGCTGACTGAAGTCGGCATCAAATTCGGTCGCCATGGTCGTCATCAGTGATGCCAGATGTTGCGGCATCATATCCCCGGCGGGGGTATTGACCAGGTCTCGAGTTAGGCAGACACCGTCGGCCAGCAGATGGGCCTGATGTACCGCTTCAGCGCTGCTCAGATAAAGCAGCGCCTGTGGCTGGCCACTGTCGAGATAACGGTTAAACTGGTATTGACCCAAGATCCAGCCCAGGCCAGCGCTCTGCTGGCGCGCCTCAGGACCGGCATAATGGTAGTGTGCTGCGGGTAAGGCCAAGGCCGCATCGGCCAGCGCCCAACAGGAATCGGCGTCGTCGGCGACCACTATAACGCTGCCCGGGTTGCCGGTTGAATTCGGCAAGAGCGCAAAGCCCGGTGTTTTGAAGCCGCTGTGCATCAGCCAATTGCAGGTGAATTCAGATTGTTGCACAAACCATTCATCGTACTCGGCTGTCGCAATCAGTTGGAGTGGAATACCGCTTTTGCCTGTTTGAACGTTTGCCATACTCTGTCAGTCCCTTTTCTATCTAAGTCTAAGTCTAAGTCTAAGTCTAAGTGGTTGCAGCATAATACAATCGGCGCACAGCGCCATTGGCCAATACTAATTCTTTGCCCTAGTTGGCACTGTCGGCCTATTGGTGATTACAGTCTATGGGTAATCACAGCAACCAGAGGCGCAACAACCAAAAGCTGCCCATCCCGACGATCACCGTGACCAGCATCGGTGCGCGCATCAGGCCCAAGAGCAGGCAAATGATCGCCGCCAGTAATTCCGGTTGCACGACTGAATCGAGATTGACCGATGGCGCCAAAATCGGTTCGGCGACCAGGGCCGCTAGCACGGCGGCCGGCACCACATTTAAGAATTTCAATAACGGCTCGGGCAAGACCAAATTCGACAATACGAAAGGCGCGGCCCGGACACCCCAGGTTACGCCAATCATACCCAGAATCAGTAACATCTCGTTCACGATTTGTTCTCCGGATCGAAGCGATCCAATTGAGAGGCGACCAAGGCCGCCACCATGACGGAGAACACGATGCCGGTCTTGTGCGGCCAGGACCGGGTGAACCAGGCCAGGGTAAAGGCCAATACCGCGCTGACGATATTCTTGCGGTGCCGAAACATCGGCATCATCATCGCTAAGAAGGCCGTCACCATGGCAAATTCTAAACCCAGCTGTTCAATACCCTCCAAGGCGGATCCAGCCCAGAGCCCAATCCAGGTACAGACTTGCCAATTGCTGTACATAAACAGGCCCGATCCCAGATAGTAGGGCACCCGATCGGCCTCGCTCAGTCCCGACAGATAACGTTGATTAAAGGTGACATAGGTTTCATCGGTAAGTAAAAAGCTCAGTCCGATCTTGGATCGTTTCGCGACATGCTGCAGAGGTACCAGCATACCCAAGGCATAAAGCAGATGGCGCAGGTTGACGACTAGGGTGGTGAGCACAATGAGTACGGCCGGGGTCCCGGTGGCCAGCAGGCCAATTGCGACATATTGGCTGGCACCGGCAAACACTAGGGCCGAAAAGGCTACTGCGACCCAGCCGGCAATACCATTGGCCGGAGCCAGCACACCAAATAGAATGCCAAACGGAATGGCCGCCAACACCATCGGCAGGCTATCAAGCGCGCCCTGCCCAAAGGCGCGGAACTGTTGCGCTTTGTTCATGACGGGAGGCCGACTCGGGGGTCAGCAGCGCATTGACTTGGCGCGAGGTCGGGGCATAACCCCAGTCCCTTCACCGAGCCACGAGCGGGTAGATGACCCGGTCGTCAAAGCCGGTAATCACGGTAACCAGCCCGGCCCACTGTCGATCCAAGCCGGGATCGCTGGTATCGATCAGCAAGGGCCGTCCGGCCAACGACCGCAGTTTGCCCTTGCTGCCGATGACCCAGAGATTCTCCTTACCCAAGCAAGCCAGCACCGCCGGGCTAAATTGCGGATTACCCCGGCCCAAAATATGGCCCTGACCGCCAATAATGCTGACGATGGCGGTCGCATCCTGATCGGCCAATAGCCCCAACAGATCGGCTTCGGTGCAATCGCCCTGAATCAACTGACCGGCCTTAATCGCGTCGATACCGAGCAGACTGTTGGCAATGTTTAGATGGTCCATCAGGGTTGCCGTGGTTTTGCCACTGCCGACTAGGTAGAGCCGCTCAGGATCCAATTGGCTCTCTAACCAATCGGCGATATCGCTTAAAACCAGCTCATCACTTTCGATGCCACCCACCTTGACCTGTTGCATAAACTCACCGGCCACCGGTATCAACATATCGCCAAAGTGAGTCGAGCGGACCTGGTTCTTGCGGAAGGCCGCCTCGTCAATATCACGCACCTCCTCGCGGCGCACCTCGGTGATGCGACCATCGACCAGACCGGCTAGGACCTCGCCGGCGGCGTGTGCAGTCACAGCAAAAACCGCCGAGTGTATTTTTACCCCAGCCGGGATGCCGATGACCGGCACCTTGTCGCCGAGTACAGAAAAAACATCGCGCGCGGTGCCATCGCCGCCGGCAAAAACCAATACATCGAGCGCTTGATTAAGCATCCAGGCCAAGGCCGCGTGGCTGTCGGCGGCTTCGGTTTGCGCGGGCGGCGCAATCGGCATCACACTCACATTCGGTACCTTGAGCTCGGCCAGCACGTCGGCGCCCATCGATCCGGCGGCGCTATACCAGTCGATTGACGCATCACCCAGGCGAGCGCTCAGAAAGGCTTGCACCATGGTCTGGGCCTTGATTTGGGCGCGCGGTTGAGCACCCCGGGCCAAGGCGGTGCTGCGAATATGTGCGCCATCACTGCCTTTTAAGGCGACGGTGCCACCGATGCCGGCCCAAGGGTTAATCAAAAAACCTATTCTCATGAGTGCTAACTTACTCTTGTCGACTAGCGGGCAGGATACTGCTTCCAGAGAGTACTTGAAACACCTTCCAGCACACTGTCGACATCCGCTGCCATTTCCGCCAAATGATGAGTCACCAGAATCACCGTGGTGCCGTGTTCGCGTTGCATGTCCTTGACCCAGGCAAGGCCATCCGCGCGCAGGGCCGGGTCGAGGGATGAAAAGGGCTCATCGAGTAACAGCACCGGTTTGTTTTGCAGAAAAACCCGCGCCAAGGCGACGCGTTGCTGTTGGCCACCGGATAGGTCGCCAGCTCTTTTGGCCAACAACTCGGTGAGTTGAAAACGTTCAGCGGCCGCAGCGAGTTGTTGGCGCTGCGGGGCGTTCAACCGGGCCGACGGGGCCAGGCCGAGTGCCAAATTGGTCGTCACACTGAGGTGATCGAACAGATTATGGTTTTGGAACAGCACGCCAAAGGGTCGCTGCTGCAGTGGCAGCCGGGCGACATCCTGGCCACGCCAGAAAATCTTACCCGATTGGGCCGGCCGCAAACCCAAGAGCGTGTTTAACAGCGAACTCTTGCCAATCCCACTGCCGCCAACCACCGCCAATAATTTATTATGCGGCAATGCAAAGGACCATTCGAAACGATGATCATCTAGGTGCATGGCTAATTGTTGTACTTCAAGCATGACGATTACGCTCACTAAACCATTCAGCGGCCACTAATAGGGCACCGCAAATTAACAATAGTACCAAGGTTAATTGGGAGGCCAAGACCATCTGATAACTGCCCATGGCCTGATAAATCAAAATCGGTAGGGTGACAAACTGAGCGGAGCCAATTAAGGCCGCTATGCCCAAGTCGCCGACCGATAAGACAATGGCCAGCGTCAGGCACCACGGCAAGGTAGCCCGCAAGGCCGGCCAATAGATTAATCGAAATTGCGCCCAACTGCTCATGTCTAGGCTAAGCGCCAGATGATCATAGCGTGCGCGAAAGACCTTCACCCGGCTCGCGAGCGGCGATACGATCAGCGGCATCGCCATCAGACCGTTGAGCCAAATGATCAAAAGGCCGGTAATTTTAAAGGCGATGTTCAGGCGTAAGGCCAACAAAAACAAGCCCGTAGTGATCACCATAATCGGCATCACGAGCAGGCCAAAGTCGAGAAAACGCATTATGCGGTTGTCATTGCGGCTGAACGACCGCAGTAGCGCCAAGAGCAGCGCGAAAGACCCGCTGCCGAACGCCAGCATCAAACTGGTGGCGATGGCCTGCGTCAGGCGTTGCGACCCTTGCCAGGGCGCACTGAGGCCGTGCAGCAGCAAAGCCAGTAAGGGGTAGAGGAGCAGCGCCAGCAGCAGCGCCAGCACTATTCCTTGCTGACGACTCGGCGCTAGGGTGCGCTGGGCTTTTTCGCGATCCAGTTCGAGCGACAAGCTCT
>JBLHFL010000100.1:0-7500 GCA_047618105.1 Granulosicoccus sp. | reverse complement strand
GAGATGGACTGGCTGCGGTCAAAAATATCAGCCACCAAACCAGTCTCTTAGTGATTAGCGTCAAAAGAACAGCCCTAGATCCATTTTGTCGTACAGGCTGGCAACTTCGGGGTAGCCATTAAAGAGTTGCGAGGGTATCCGCTCTATTTTGCCATTCGCCCCTATACGCCGCTCGGTCGCTTGACTCCAACGCGGGTGAGACCGGCCGGGATTGACGTTACTGTAAAAGCCGTATTCCTTGGCATTGGACAGATTCCATGTGGTCGGCGGCTGCTCCTCGACAAAACGAATGCGCACGATCGACTTAATACTCTTAAAACCATATTTCCACGGTACGACCAACCGAATCGGGGCGCCGTTTTGCACTGGCAGGGCTTCGCCATACATACCCACCGCCAAGAACGCCAAGGGGTGCATCGCCTCGTCTAGGCGTAAGCCTTCCACATAAGGCCATTCGATAAAGGAAAAGGGGTCTTTTTGGCCACGCATTTCATCTTTGCGAACAATGGTTTCGAATGCGACATACTTGGCTCGACTGTTGGGCTGAAACTGGCGCAGCACCTTGCCCAGCTCAATGCCGGTCCAGGGTAAAACCATCGACCAGGCTTCAACGCAACGCATGCGATAAATACGCTCTTCCAGAGATTGGTTGGAGATTAGGTCTTCCAATGAGATTACGCCGGGGTTGTCGCACTCGCCGCCAACCTCTATTTGCCAAGGGTAGGGATTGAACTCGTCGGCATATTTGGCTGGATCGCCCTTGCCGGTGCCAAACTCATAAAAATTATTATACTGCTTGGCGTCTTGCGGATCGGTTAAGGGTTCACCGGCGTTGTAGCTGCGGTAGACGGTAGAGGCTACTTTTTTATCGAGCCAGGCCGGCGCCGTTGATTGTGCCGCCATCGCATAGGACGCGCCCACCGTGGTCAGCGCCAAGGCGCCAGCGCCTTGAATGATCTGACGTCGATTAAGAAAGGCGCTCTGTGGGGTGGTGTTATTTTCAGTGTCGATCAATGTCCGGGCCATTTAGCCTGCCTCTAGTGATAAAAGTCAGTCTGGGGCCCTGACTTATGAAGAAGTTGCCTTTCTTTTCTTTCCAGTAACAAACTTGATTAGTTCCAGAATAGGTCCGTGTAACGCATAGGTCAATGCGAAGCCGAGCAGAACTCTAGGCGGATCCAATGCCACAAAGGCCAACACCAGCACGATGGCCAATAGGACAAAGAACGGTACTCGGCGCTGGGCGCTAATGTCCTTAAAGGAAAAATAACGTATCGGACTGACCATCATCACCCCGACCAACGGCACTAATATTGCCATAAACCAGGTTAGCTGGCTTCCACTGACACCGAAGGCCTCCATCGACCAGATGATCGACCAGATCACCGCAGCCCCTGCTGGGCTAGGCAGGCCGACAAAGTATTTCTTGTCCACCTTGCTAATTTGGACATTGAAGCGGGCCAAACGTAACGCGCCGCCGGCGGCGAAAATAAAGGCTAGCACCCAACCCGTCTGGCCTAGACCATTCAAAGACCACAAAAAGGCTAGCAGCGCCGGGGCCAAACCAAAGGCGACCAAGTCCGACATGCTGTCATATTGAGCACCGAATTCCGATTGCGTATGGGTCATCCGGGCCACCCGGCCGTCGGCTCCGTCGAGCAATTGCGCGACAAAGATGGCAATACAGGCCTTTTCAAAATCACCATTGATCGACGATATAATGGCAAAAAAACCGGCAAACAAGGCGCTGGTGGTCAATAAGTTCGGAATCAAATACACCCCGCGGCGTAGATTGGTCTCGGCGACAGTGACTGTTTCCGTTTCTGCTTCTGGCTCTACTATTGATTCTTTTTTGCTCGACATTAGTTACTCTCTTCCTGAATTTGTTGCGCCGTTTTCCAAAAAGCATGGACTAACGGATCCTGTAATCGTCGATTCAATACACATACACCGACGTCGAAGGGCTGCAGCTTTTTTTCCACCGCAATGGTACGGATCTTATCTTTTAACGGGCTATTTTCGATCACTAGGGCCGGCACAACCCCAACGCCTAATCCCAAACCCACCATGGCGACGATGGCCTCATGGCCAGCAACCTGAGCATAGACCTTGGGTTTGATACTCAATCCCCGAAACCAATGGTCGAGCCGTTTTCGGGTCAGGCCGAATTCCGACAAGATAAAGGGCACCTGCCCCCAGGGCACCGGATTTTGCGCCAATAGCGCACTAACAGGCCCTTCAGCGGTCGGCCCAATAAACTCCAATGAGGTTACCACCAATGACTTAAACAAGAGCGGATTGGGCAATTGGTCCGGCAATGGGGCAACGGCTATATCGACTTCATCGTCCATCACCCGCTGAATCGCTTGTGCGGTATCGCCGGTTTCCAGTATTACTTCGATATTCGGGTATTCCCCACGAAATCGGGTTAGCAGCTCTGACATCACCGAATAGGTTGCGGTCACAGAGCAATAGAGGCGAATTTGACCGGTCAATTCGATCGGATCGTTTTTCAGCTGATGCTTAAGATCTTGCCAATGCGTCAGAGTCGTCTCTGAAAACTCACGAAACTGCCGTCCCGCCTGGGTCAAAACCACTGTTCGATTATCCCGCTCAAATAGGGTAGCACCGAGTTCATCCTCCAATCGAGCAATACTTCGGCTCAGAGTGGATGGACTGACATGCATTGCCTCGGATGTTTTACCGTAGTGCAGGGTTTGCGACAAATGTATAAATTGACGTAACGCTCGAAGATCCATAGACCTCTCCTTTAAGGCGCCGAATTATGCCATGGAAGCGACTATGTTGCAGCATTTGCAACAATAATAACCGGGTTTCTATCGGTGTGCTCTGGCACTGAGCCACAACTCTCGGTATAGGGGTGCGACGCAGCGCTAAAAGCGCTTTTCATCAGGCTATCAATAAGCCCCATGGGATCGATCGGGCGGCGTTCGCGCCCCAAATTCACGGCCTTATCGGGCGCTGGTCGACCAATCCCGACCACAAAGTCATTTTCCGCAACACTCGCTTGCCAACAATTCATTTTCAGCACTCGCCTGCTTTCGCTAGACTGCAGCCAACCGTGGCAGAAGCCACATCCAGATTTGGTAGGTATTAGAATGAATAATTATTTCAACACCCTGAATTTACGTGAACAGCTGGCGCAATTGGGTCAGGCTCGATTTATGGACCGCAGCGAATTTGCCGATGAGTGCGATTTCTTAAAGGGCAAAAAGGTTGTTATCGTCGGTTGTGGCGCTCAGGGCTTGAATCAGGGCCTCAATATGCGTGACTCAGGCTTGGATGTTGCCTATACCTTGCGTCAGGCCGCGATCACCGAAAAGCGTCAGTCATGGAAGAATGCTCATGAAAACGGCTTTACCGTTGGCTCTTATGAAGAGTTAATTCCCCACGCCGACTTGATCGTTAACCTAACCCCCGACAAGCAACATTCGGCCGTGGTTGAAGCGGTTATGCCACTGATGAAGCAGGGTGCAGCCCTGGGGTACTCACATGGCTTTAATATCGTCGAAGTGGGCCAAAAGATTCGCGCCGATATCACCGTGGTGATGGTCGCGCCGAAGTGCCCAGGCACGGAAGTGCGTGAAGAATACAAGCGCGGCTTCGGTGTGCCGACGCTGATCGCCGTACATCCTGAGAACGATCCAGAAGGCAACGGCATGGCGATCGCCAAGGCATGGGCTGCCGCAACCGGCGGCCATCGGGCCGGCGTACTTCAAAGCTCCTTTGTTGCCGAAGTGAAGTCCGATCTGATGGGCGAACAGACCATCCTGTGCGGTATGTTGCAGGCCGGCTCGATCCTCTGCTACGACAAGATGATCGCAGAGGGTGTCGACAGCAGTTACGCCGCTAAACTGGTTCAGTTTGGCTGGGAAACTGTTACCGAGGCGCTCAAGCTTGGTGGCATCACCAATATGATGGATCGCCTCGACAATCCCGCCAAATTGCGTGCCTTTGAATTGTCAGAAAGCCTGAAAGAATTGATGCGCCCTCTGTTCCGCAAGCACCAAGATGACATCATCAGTGGTCATTTCTCAGCCACCATGATGGCCGACTGGGATGCCAATGATAAGGATCTGTTGCGCTGGCGCGAAGAGACCGGCCAGACTGCCTTTGAACAGGCCCCCGCGGCGGTGAACGACCTAGATGAGCAAGACTACTTCGACAACGGCATTCTGATGATTGCGATGGTCAAATCCGGTGTTGAACTGGCGTTTGAGACCATGGTTGAAAGCGGCATTATCGAAGAAAGCGCCTATTACGAGTCGTTGCATGAGTTACCGCTTATTGCCAATACAGTGGCACGTAAGAAGCTTTATGAAATGAATGTGGTGATCAGCGATACCGCTGAATACGGCAATTACCTCTTTGCCCATGCCGCCGTGCCGTTATTGGCCGAACACTTTATGCCTGGTATCGGCTCCGATGTGATCGGCAAAGGTATGAAGTCTACTTCCAACTCGGTAGACAACGTAACCCTGGTACAGGTGAACGACGCCATTCGTAACCATCCGATCGAATACATCGGTGAAGAATTACGCGGCTATATGACCGACATGAAGCGCATCGTCGAGTCGTAAGCCGGTCAACAGAACTCAGTGAGCTCCTCAAAAGGGAACGAGTATTAACCCACACCTTGTGTGGGTTTTTTTTGTCTTGGCTATAGGATTGCGGCTATGGCCTTGGTACCCGCACTGCGCTCGCGCGGACAAAAAAAAGCGCTCATCTTGAGCGCTTCGATAACTTCTAAGTCTATATCGCCTTAGACGCTAAGGACCTTTTCACCCCGAGCGACACCGGAGACTCCGGTGCGGGCTACTTCCATAATGGTTGTGCCCGCTAACGCCTCGAGGAACGCCGCCAGCTTCTCTTCCTCTCCGGTCACCATCACCGTAAAGGTGGTCGGCGATACATCGACAATCTGCGCTCGGAAGATGTCGGTGGTGCGCTTAACTTCTTCACGCTGGGCGCCCGTGGCACGAACCTTGACAAGCATCAGACCTCGCTCGACATGCCCACCCTCGGTCAGATCGACCACCTTTACCACCTCGACCAGCTTGTTCAGCTGCTTGGTAATCTGCTCCACCATCTGTTCATCCCCATGCGTAACCAGGGTCAAACGCGATAGGGTCGGGTCGTCGGTTGGTGCGACATTGAGTGAATCGATGTTGTAGCCGCGCTGAGCGAACAGGCCTACCAAGCGCGCCAGGGCGCCCGATTCATTTTCCATTAATACCGATAATATGTGTCTCATCAGGTACGCTCCGTCTTGCTTAAGAACATGTCGCACATGGACCCATTGGGCACCTGCATCGGATAGACGTGCTCGTCCGGATCGATCCGTACATCGACAAAGACCGCCTTATCCCGAATGGCCATCGCTTCAATCAGCGTGCTTTCCAGCTGATCGGCGCTTTCGACGACAAAGCCGACGTGCCCGTAACTTTCGGCCAGTTTGACAAAATCAGGCAACGAATCCATGTAGGAGTTGGAATAACGCGATTCGTAATTCATATCCTGCCATTGGCGCACCATGCCCAGGTAGCCGTTGTTCAGACAAACAATCTTGACTGGCAAACCGTACTGTTTGCAGGTCGACAGCTCTTGAATGTTCATCTGAATAGAGCCTTCACCGGTGACGCAAACCACATCAGCCTCTGGGTAGTTAATCTGCACACCCATAGCCGCCGGTAAACCAAAGCCCATAGTGCCGAGGCCACCGGAATTGATCCAGCGATTGGGCTTATTAAACTTGTAATACTGAGCGGCAAACATCTGATGCTGGCCAACATCGGTACAGATATAGGCGTCGCCCTTAGTGACACGGGCCAGGGTCTCGATAACGAATTGCGGCTTCATCTTGGTCGAGTCGTCGGTTCGATAGCGCCCACCGTGACGGGTACGCCATTCGTCAATCTGCGCCCACCACTGATCCAGCGCGGCATCATCGATTTGCTGACCGCTTTGCTCAAGCTGCTCGAGCATTTCAGTCAACACCGATTTAACCGGCCCGACGATAGGGACATCGGCGGCTATGTGTTTGGATATGGTGGTTGGATCGATGTCGATATGGATCAATTTGGCATCGGGGCAAAACTTTGAGACCTTGTTCGTCACCCGATCGTCCAGCCGAGCGCCAATGGCGATAATCAGATCGGCATTGTGCATGGCCATATTGGACTCGTAGGTACCGTGCATGCCTAACATGCCGATAAACTGCTCATCGGTACCCGGGAAACACCCTAGGCCCATCAGCGTGTTGGTCACCGGAAAGTTCAACAGATGTGCCATTTTCGTCAGTTCGTCGGACGCGCGGCCCAAGATGACGCCACCACCGGCATAGATAACCGGCTTCTTGGCCTGCATCATCAGCGTGACGGCTTTGCGAATTTGACCGCTGTGGCCCTTTTTAACCGGATTGTACGAACGCATCTTGATACGCTCCGGATAAATGTACGGGAACTTTTGGTTGGGCATGGTCATATCTTTGGGAATGTCGATGACCACCGGGCCCGGGCGACCACTCTCGGCCAAATAAAAGGCCTTCTTGATCAACATCGGAATGTCTTTCGGGTCACGCACCATCATATTGTGCTTCACCACCGGCCGTGAAATACCCATCATGTCGGTTTCTTGAAAGGCATCGCCGCCGATCAGATGACTCATCACCTGGCCGGTAATGATCACCATCGGAATGGAGTCCATGTAGGCTGTGGCAATACCGGTGATGGCGTTGGTCGCGCCCGGTCCTGAAGTCACCAGTACGACACCAGCCTTGCCCGACGCACGGGCATAGGCATCAGCCATATGGGTAGCGGCCTGTTCATGGCGCACCAGCACGTGTTTAATCTTGGATTGATGATGCAACGCGTCATAAATATGCAGCACCGAGCCACCCGGATAACCGTAAATGAATTCGACACCCTCGTCATGCAGCGCACGACAGAGCATTTCACCACCAGAAAGCAATTCTGGCTGAAGCGACGATTTTGACATGTATGAAGACCTTTGCTGTGGTACAGGAACGCGTTCGCTTTATCAGCTCTTCTTCAGCCTGTGTTCAAACGCTTAGGTCGGTAAACCTAAGCACCAACACAACCGACCGTTTGTGGATTTCGTATCCAACAACTCCGACGTCGATATTGCTGCCTGTAACCTTGTTGCACGGACAGATCGGTATTGATCGGTCTCGACCTCCATTTTAGCGACTGATCAAAGAATGTCCATCGCTAAATGGCGGTCGGGCCGAGATCGGCTTAATGGGTACTCGGCTTTAGGGGCTTAAATACCACCTGAGCGTCAATTAAGTCGGCCTGAATATGATCTCCCCGACTAAAGTCGCCCCTGAGTAAGGCCGACGCCAGTGGGTTTTCCAGTTCACGTTGGATCGCCCGCTTAAGCGGCCGCGCGCCATAGACCGGATCGAAGCCGGCGGCACAGAGCTTATCGAGCACCGCATCGCTGATGCTCAGGCCCAGC
>JBLHFL010000099.1:0-7588 GCA_047618105.1 Granulosicoccus sp. | reverse complement strand
AACCCGAGTAGGGGTCATTGGCTAGTAATTGCCGCGCACACTACCATAGTTGGTGAATATTTCATCCTTATCGGTAAAAATTTTGGTAAAACTACCAGTTGAAAGTGCTTGTTTAGGCTGATTCTCCACCCTGTTTCTAATGTAACGTCCTTTAAATTCTCTTAAAATATCGTATTTTCACTATATTCGGCTAAAATCGTCTATTGGGTATGGTTTTTTTACTCTGGCTCGATTTTCCTATTTCAAGCTTAAATTTCAGTTAATTTGGTAATTAAATTACAAATGGCGGAATTTTGGTCTAAAACCCATGGTATCGCCCGAGTTCTATAACAAGGGCCCCGTGGCTACCTTGGTAGCGACAGAGCATGGCCCTATGGGTCGCAATTGAGAGGCTGTTTGGTTGGCTTCGGATCGGCCGATTTTGAGTAGGGTTATTATGAAAAAGTTACTGACAGTTTTATTGAGCGCGCTGCTGGTCATCGCCGCAGTCAGCTATGTTGGCCTGCAATGGCGAGTGCGCACCTCGGTCGATAGCCTATTTCGATCGCTGAGCCCGGTTGCCGGGCGTTACGATACGGTCAGCGTTGACCTGCGCGGTCATATCACGATACAGCGCATTGCCATGGACTTGCCGGGCGCTGCCGGGTCAGTGTCGATTGGCCAGATGGCCTTGGCGACTTCGGGTTTGTTCGAAACCCTAACGTTGCGCCGCAACCTCAATGCCGGGCGCCTACCCCAAGCCTTAACGCTAAAAATCGACGGCGTCGCCATTCGCCTGCCCGCCCCGACCCTTGACCGCGCGGGGGCGGCCCAGGGCGACTGGTTGAGCGAGTTGGCCACCCTAGGCTGTGGCCGTTTTGTGAGCCTGGGTGCCCAACAGTATTATGAGCTGGGCCTGCAAAATACGACGTTTGATCTGCTCGCAGGCTACACCTTTGATGCCTCAAACGATGAGTTTACCAGCACCCTTGACATCTATGTAGACGGCCTGGGTCATATCACCCTAGACCAGACCGCCATGGGCTTGGCGCCCCTTATGCAGAATTTCACCACGGCACGCGCGGGCTTTGATCCTGCCACCATCAGTACCGCCAACCTGCACCTGCGTTATACCGACCTCGGGTATAACCAAAAAGTCGGCGATTTTTGCGCCCGTGCATCAGGCCTTACGCGTCCAGACTGGGATGATCTGCATGCTTCGATGGTGCAATCGGTGTTTGAACAAATTGAGCTGAGCGGTGATTTCGATATCTTGTCGCTTTATCAAAGCCTGCGCGCAGACCGCGCTCAGTTGGACATCAGTCTTCGGCCTTTGCCGGGGTTCAGCTTGGGCGACGTGCAGTACTACAATATGGCCGACCTGATCGAGTTGGTTGACCTGTCGGTCGTGCTCAACGATAACCCGCTGGCCATCACCGAGCTGGACTGGAACCAAGATCGTCTCGCGGCGCTAAACCTGTCCGCCGTTCGCAAGCGCTTCCGCGTCGGTCCCGACGAGTCAGCGCAAGGCGCCGTCGAGACGAGTGCGTCCACTCGCCCCGACCGGATATTAACCGACATCGCGCTGACTGACCTAGCCCAATACCTACAGCGCACCGTGCAGCTTGAACGCGAGGATGGGCAACGCTTCACCGGTCAGTTGACGGAGGTGACAGCCGAGCGAGTGGTTATTCGAACCCGCTTTAAAAGCGGCTTTACCGACTTGCCCATCGCGCGCGCAGCGATCCGCGCTGTGAAGGTCTATCCGGATTAACCGTTGACCTGTTCGCTCCGGGCCGTTGCCGGTCGGGCGGAGTTCGACCCCATCGGGGACGCCCAGATAAACGCTATTTTTTGATATTGGCTACTTTTGATCCGGCTTTGCGTTGATAATGGGCCACGTCAATAATGGGCTTGGTCAACAATGGGTGATGTTAACTTTAACGGTCTGATCGATCGTTTTGCACAGCAGATTTACCAGTCGCGCAAAGGGCGCTTACGCATGCACCTCATTGACGCCCTGTATCGGCAATATCTGCCCGAGGCGGAAATGGCCTCGATGCGCGTGCTCGATGCCGGCGGCGGCCTGGGTCAGATGAGTCACTGGTTTCTGACGCGGGGTTCGAGCGTCGATTATTTTGATATTTCCTCGGCCATGGTACAGACGGTGGCCACTGATTTTGCCGAGTCCATTGCGCAAGGTCGCCTCAGCGTGGCTGAACGCTCCATCACCGAGGCGGCCTATCCGCCGGTTTACGACCTGGTGAATGCCCACGCGTTATTGGAATGGCTGGAGGACCCCTTTGACGCCTTGGCCACCCTGATGCAATCGGTCAAGCCGGGCGGTTATTTGGGTCTGATGGTCTACAACAAACATCTGTTGATGCTACGCCATTTGATGCGCGGCACCCTGAAGCGCGCCATGAGCGGCGACTTGGGTGGTGATCGGGGTGGCCTGACGCCCATTTCCCCACTCGATCCGACCGAGGTAGGCGATTTTTTGAGCGCTGGCGGATTCCAGATCTTGTGCCAGGCAGGTGTGCGGACCTTTTCCGATTTGGCCGAAAAAACTGTGATCGATTGGTACGACGAAACCGATCAGTTTGCCGCCGAATTAGCTCTGTGCGAACAGCGGCCTTACTGCGACCTGGGCCGTTACGTGTTGTTTATCGCGTGTCGAACCAGTTAATCCCCTGAGGTGCTTTTTTCGGCCCAAAAAAAACCCTGCATCAGCAGGGTTTTTTACGCATCCGAATCGGACTAGACGGAGACAATGACCGAGTTTGCCGCGTCAACGTAATCGTCCATCTGATCGAAGTTTAGATAACGGTAGACCTCAGCCGCCATGCTGTCGATCTGCCCGGCATAGGACAAATATTCAGCCGGGGTCGGCAGCTTGCCCATTAGGGAAGCCACGGCCGCCAGTTCGGCAGAGGCCAGATACACATCGGCCCCATCCCCTAAGCGGTTCGGGAAGTTCCGTGTCGAGGTTGAAACGACCGTCGAATGGGCTGCGACTCGCGCCTGGTTACCCATGCACAGCGAACAGCCAGGCATTTCGGTACGCGCACCGGCATTGCCAAAGATGCTGTAGTAACCTTCTTGCATGAGTTGCGCTTCGTCCATCTTGGTCGGTGGCGCAATCCACAGCTTGGTTGACAGGACGCCACCGTTGGTTTCGAGCAACTTGCCGGCCGCTCGGAAGTGACCGATGTTGGTCATGCACGAACCGATAAAGACCTCATCGATCTTACTGCCTTGTACCTCAGATAGGATACGCGCATCGTCCGGATCGTTTGGCGCGCAGAGGATCGGCTCCTTGATATCATTGAGGTCGATTTCCAGCGTATAGGCGTATTCGGCGTCGGTGTCGGCACGCATCAGCGTCGGATTGGCTAACCACTCTTCCATGGCCTTGGCACGTCGTTCGATGGTGCGCTCGTTACCGTAGCCATTGGCGATCATCCAACGCAACATGACGACATTTGAGCGCAGATATTCGCCCACCGACTCTTCCGACAGGGTAATGGTGCAACCCGCGGCGGAGCGTTCAGCCGAGGCATCGGACAGTTCAAAAGCCTGTTCGATGGTGAGGTTGTCGAGTCCTTCAATTTCCAGGACCCGGCCAGAGAAGATGTTTTTCTTGCCTTTCTTCTCGACCGTCAACGACCCATCTTTAATGGCGTAATACGGAATGGCGTGCACCAGGTCGCGCAAGGTAATGCCCGGTTGGCGAGTGCCGGTAAAGCGCACCAAGACCGACTCCGGCATATCCAGTGGCATTACACC
Source organism: Granulosicoccus sp. (assembly GCA_047618105.1). Classification (GTDB taxonomy): domain Bacteria; phylum Pseudomonadota; class Gammaproteobacteria; order Pseudomonadales; family Natronospirillaceae; genus Reinekea. Next base: position 3,820 of record JBLHFL010000099.1, on the reverse strand, counting down.
GGTGGCCGCGGCAAAGGCGACCAGGCCCGAGCCTGCTGGGAAAGAGATGCCCATTGGGAAGCGGGTGTGCGAGTCACCGCCGGTGCCGACCGTATCGGGCATTAACATCCGGTTTAACCAGCTGTGAATAATGCCGTCGCCCGGACGCAGCGAAACACCGCCACGATTCTTAATGAAATCGGGCAGGGTGTGTTGGGTGTCGATATCGACTGGCTTCGGATAGGCCGCGGTATGACAGAAGGACTGCATCACCAGGTCGGCCGAGAAGCCCAAACAGGCCAGATCTTTCAGCTCATCACGGGTCATCGGACCGGTGGTATCCTGCGAACCAACGGTGGTCATCTTCGGTTCACAGTACTCACCCGGACGGATGCCGATAGTGCCACACGCCTTACCGACCATTTTCTGCGCCAGGGTGAAGCCTTTGCTGCTGGCTTCGGCTGCGCCCGGTCGATTAAATACGGTGGATGGCTCCAGGCCTAGGGCTTCGCGTGCCCGGTCGGTCAAGCCGCGTCCGATAATCAATGGAATACGACCACCGGCACGGACCTCATCGAGCAGGACATTGGTTTTTAAGGTGAATTCGGAAATCACCGTGCCATTCTTTTCGACCTTGCCGGCATGCGGGTAGAGGTCAATAACGTCACCCATATGCATATCGTCGACATCGAGCTCGATCGGCAGTGCGCCGGCGTCTTCCATAGTGTTAAAGAAGATCGGTGCAATCTTATTACCCAGGCAGAAACCGCCAAAGCGTTTGTTGGGCGCGAAGGGGATATCTTGGCCGGTATACCAGAGCACTGAGTTGGTCGCCGATTTACGTGACGAGCCGGTGCCGACAACATCGCCCACCAGGGCAATCAAATGGCCCTGCTTTTTGAGTTCTTCCAGCTGCGCGATAGGGCCCAGCTCGCCTGACTTATCGGGCGTAATGCCATCGCGTGCCATCTTGTACATGGCCAGGGCGTGCAACGGGATGTCGGGTCGTGACCAGGCATCCTGGGCTGGCGATAGATCATCGGTATTGGTTTCGCCGGTGACCTTAAAGACGGTTAGGGTGATTTTTTCCGGCACGGCAGGTTTTTTCAAATACCATTCGGCATCCGCCCAAGACTGCATAACCGCCTTGGCGACGCTGTTGCCCGCGTCAGCACGCTCCTGGACATCGTGGAAGGCGTCGAACATCAACAGGGTATGTTTCAGTTGCTCACCGGCGGCGGCCGCCTGATCCGGTTGGTCCAGCAGAGCCACCAGGGTTTCAATATTGTAGCCACCCTGCATGGTGCCGAGGATGCGAATCGCTTCAGGTTTGTCGATCAGCGGTGATGTCGCCTGATCATTGACGATGGCGGTTAAGAAACCGGCCTTCACATAGGCGGCCTCGTCGACCCCAGGCGGCACCCGTTCAACCAATAGGCTTTTCAGAAAGGCGGCATCGTCAGCCGGTGGGTTTTTGAGCAGTTCTACCAATTCTGTGACTTGCTCGACAGACAAGGGCTTCGCTGGAATACCCAAGGCGGCGCGTTCTTGTTCGTGTTTACGGTAGGCTTCAAGCACGGTTGGTTCTCCATCTAAATGAGTCGTAGTAGGGCATGGGGTCGAGCCGATTGACGCGGCACGGTTCCGGTTACATCCGGTGCCGTTTTAGCGAACCGACCCGAAGGATTCGATTGGCTCCAGTCGATTAGGGCTGACGCGCCGGCTCTGGGCCGGGCCATCTGCAGGAACAGCGATCTGGACGCCTCTGGCGCGAAAGTCTAGTGAATTCAGGCGGCAAAGTTAAGTGAAAAACGCCTTTTGTGATCGATAGCTGATATTCATCTTGTGAATGTATGGTTATTCGACCATATGTTGAGCTTATTTTAGTCAGTCAATATTGACGATTTTATGGGCTTGTAAGGTCAGATGCCACTCAGGATGGCTGAGGCAATAGTCGATACAGGCCCGGGTCGCGTGATTGCGAGCCGGCACAATGGTCTGCTCGCGGTAGTCGTTTATCGGGCTCAAGTAACGGTAGTCGGCTTGCAGTTCGACAAAGCGTTCCGGCGGGGCATCGACCTGCGGGTAGACCAGCTTGAGTTCGTTGCAATGGGTTAGGGCCACCTGAGCGACACCCTTGGGGCTAATGCAGACCCAGTCTACGGCATCGGGTAAGGCCAGGGTGCCATTGGTTTCCACGGCGCAGACAAAGTCCAAGCGGTGCATTTCGGCGATCAGACGGTCGTCCAATTGCAGGGCCGGCTCCCCGCCGGTGAACACCACGAAGCGATGGCCCCGTGCGCTCGGCCACTGGGCGGCAATGGCTTGCGCCAGGTCGGCGGGATGTTTGAACTTGCCGCCGTTCTGACCATCGGTACCAACAAAGTCGGTGTCACAAAACTTGCAAACGGATTGAGCTCGGTCCTGTTCTCGGCCGCTCCATAGATTGCAGCCGGTAAAACGGCAGAATACGGCCGGACGACCGGTGTGAAAGCCTTCGCCCTGTAGAGTGTAAAACATCTCTTTCACGCTATATGTCATAGGCTTCTGATGGGACCTTTTTTTTGATTGTTGAGGAGTTGCTCGAATTCGACGGGCAGAATGGGGGGCGAGTAGAGGTAACCCTGAAACACATGGCAACCCATATCGCGCAGCAGGGTTAATTGTGCCTCCGTTTCCACCCCTTCCGCCACTGTATTTAAGTTCAGCTGCGCGGCCATTGCCAGAATGGTTCGCACAATCGCTGTATCATTCGGGTCATGCTGGATGTTTCGGACAAAGGATTGATCGACCTTGAGCGCATCCAAAGGCAATTGTTTGAGATAATTTAGATTGGAGTATCCGGTGCCAAAGTCATCTATGGAGAAATGCAGACCCATGGCGCGCAGCTCGTTCATCGACGCAACCGTATGATCGATGTCGTCGATAATCATGCCCTCGGTAATTTCTAGGTCGAGCATGTTCGGGTCGATGCCCTGCTCCGTGACGATGTCGCGCACTATTTGGGTGAAATTCTCATGACGAAACTGCTGCGGGCTGACATTGATCGAAACCTTGAATCGCTCATCGATTAACTGCGTTTGCTGCCAATGGGCGGCTTGGGCGATGGCTTCTCGGAGCACAAACTGACCGACTATATGCATCAGATCGGCCGCTTCCAAGAGCGGGATAAACTCCGCCGGCGAGACCAGTCCTCGGGTTGGATGTGCCCAGCGCAGCAGGGCCTCAGTTCCCACGATGCGGCCGTTATTGCTGTCAACCTGGGGCTGATAGAGGAGGAAGAATTGGTGTTCGGTGATGGCCACCAAGCAGTCTTCTTTAAGCTCAAGTACCCGTTGGTTGGAATCGGCCATCTCCTGTTCAAAGAGAATTAGTTGGTTCTTACCCGATTCCTTGGCCTTGTACATTGCCATGTCGGCATGGCGCAGCAGTTCTTCTGCCGGCTGGGTGCGATCGTAAAAAAAAGCCAGGCCAAGACTGGCACTAACCTGCAGGCAATCACCCGGTATCTTAAACGGACGTGCCATAGCTGCGATCAGGCGAGTGGTCCGGTCAACGGCAATTTCCCGTGCCAAGACCTCATCGCAACCCAGATCGGTCATGCAGATAACAAATTCATCACCGCCTAAGCGGGCAACGGTGTCCTGCTCGCGTACGCCTTCTTTTAAACGCTCGGCCACGGTACTGAGTATCGAGTCGCCGACGAGGTGGCCTTTGGTGTCATTGATGGCCTTGAAATTATCGAGGTCGATGAAAATTAACGCGCCAAAGTTGCCTGAGCGCTGCGCCCGCAATAGGGCCTGGTCGAGTCGATCGAGAAACAGATGGCGATTGGGCAGGT
>JBLHFL010000098.1:0-7595 GCA_047618105.1 Granulosicoccus sp. | reverse complement strand
CATACAGGCGAACGATTTGCGGCACCAGGCGGGTGTATTTATCAAAGTGAATACGACTTAAAGCCAGATATGACAGACCGAGACAGACCATCAGGCAGAGCAATTGGATCGGTTCTGACAAACCCAACCAAACAGCCAAGCTCAGACCTAAAAATGCGTTCAGTAAGGGCACTAAATACACCAACAGGGCGACCACACTGAGCGTATCCGGCGTCATGCCCAGGTCAACTCGCGCACCGACCTTGGCGCCGGGCACTGCGGGCACGTTAAAATGGTTTTTCTGTTGCTGAGTCTGGGCATCACCCCACTCACTCATAATCGCCTGGCCGCAACCCTGCCGGGCGCTGCAAGACCCGCAGGCGGCTGTCCGCAAGACCTCAACCACTAACCAGTCGGCCTTAGCGGCCACGACGGTACCCTGTTCAATTATCATTGTGACTCGTCCTTAACTTTGTTGCATCTTATAGCGCGGGCGAGGCAATCGACAACATCTGGGCTATTTTTTTTGCCCTAACGATTGGTATTTTACCCATAAGAACTAACGAATCATCCTTTTATGCCCGCCGAAGCCACAGTACATCAACAGCGGCTATGTCTGGGCAAACACTCGAGTAGGGCACGCTTTGCCGGTGACGGCGGGAATAAATTTCCACTCGATGGCAGTATAGTGTCAATCTAACCTCTCAAAATGCCCGTAACAGAGACTTATGCGGTAAATCAATACCCATTCGCCCGCTCAATACCTTATGATTGATCTTATTTTGGAGGCTTTAGCCCATGTCTGTGCGCCTTGCGACCGATGTTTTGATTATTGGCTCTGGAGCGGCCGGTTTAACGACCGCCCTCAGTTTGCCCGCCTCGATGAACATTCTAGTGATCAGCAAGGGGAAGATCGGCACGGGATCTACCGCCTGGGCCCAAGGTGGGGTCGCTGGAGTGTTGGACGAGGTCGATTCGGTTGATCAGCATGTCCAAGACACGTTGAATGCCGGCGCGGGCCTATGTGATCCGGCCGCCGTGCGCTATACCATCGAGCGTTCCAGCAGTGCTATCCATTGGCTGATTGAGCAAGGCGTCCCGTTTACCCGGGTCGATGGCTCCGACGTTGAATTCCATCTGACCCGAGAGGGTGGCCACAGTCAACGGCGGATCATTCACGCCGCCGACGCAACCGGCCTGGCTATTTCTGAGACGCTGATCAAACGCGTCCGACAGGCATCCAATATCCAGATATTGGAGAACCATGTTGCTATTGATCTGATCACCACCGAGAAACTCGGCCTTGCCGACCAGGAGAATCGCTGCGTCGGCGCCTATATTTTAGACACCCTAACCGACCAGGCCGTTACCATTGGTGCCCGCTTTACGGTACTCACCAGCGGTGGGGCCAGCAAGGTCTACCTGTACACGTCCAACCCAGATGGCGCCACCGGTGACGGCATTGCCATGGCTTGGCGGGCGGGTTGCCGAATTGTAAATATGGAGTTTAATCAATTCCATCCGACGTGCCTGTTTCACCCCAAAGCCAAATCCTTTTTGATTTCCGAGGCACTTCGCGGTGAAGGGGGGCTACTCAAATTGCCCAATGGCGAACGCTTTATGCAGCACTTTGATGAACGGGCCGAATTGGCGCCGCGGGACATAGTCGCCCGGGCCATTGACCACGAGATGAAACGCTTGGGCGTTGACAATCTATTTCTGGATATTTCCCATAAGTCGCCTGACTTTATTAAAAGCCACTTCCCAACCATCTATCGTCGCTGCTTAGAATACGGCTTCGATATGACCAAGGAGCCCTTGCCGGTTGTCCCGGCGGCACACTATACCTGCGGCGGCATCCGCATCGATGCCAAGGGTGCAACCGATTTGGCCGGGTTGTTTGCCGCCGGCGAATGCACCTATACCGGCTTACACGGCGCAAATCGCCTCGCTTCCAATTCACTACTCGAATGCATCGTCTATGCCCAGGCGGCGGCGGAACACATTCAGGTGTCCTCGGCCATTCAATTTGATCCGGAAAAACTGCCCTTATGGGATGAATCGAGAGTCGGGGATTCCGATGAGAAGATCGTGATCACACACAACTGGGACGAATTGCGCCGCTTTATGTGGGATTATGTTGGCATCGTGCGGACCGACAAACGACTTGAGCGCGCCAAGCGACGGGTAGGATTACTCAAGCAAGAGATTAGCGAATATTATTCGAACTTCCGCGTCACGGCCGATCTGTTAGAGCTGCGCAATCTGGTTGTGGTCGCCGAATTAATTATCGAATCGGCGCTGTCACGCAAAGAAAGTCGCGGTTTGCACTTCACCCGCAGTCATCCAGAGCTCAGCGATCAGGCCCAGATGACTGTACTGTCACCTAAAAAAGCTTGAGCCCTCCGCCCATGCGCCATCTGACAGGTTTTGACGGTCGTGGGCGGCGCGCAATGTCGGTTGCATTACTCGGAAGCCCATATTCAAGGCACGCCAACTGGCCGCGCTGACACTGGCCTGCCAGAGGATTAGGGTCAGTCGCTGACCATCGGCCCGGCTTAGCTCAAGCTTCATAAAAGCATGAGATAAGCGCCCTTCACCGTGCCATTGATAGCGCTCTATGGCCCTGTCTGTCCATAACTGGACGCCATCGAGCGCCAAACGAATCCGCTTCGCTTGATAATCCGCAGTCCAAAAAAAATGCCCAAAGAAGGGCAACGTCAACCACAGTAGATGGGTCGTCAGCGGCCAAGACAACAGAGTCGAGAGCAACATGCCTTGGACCGTTGCCAGCCAGAGGTACCAGGCGCGTCGTTTGGGCGCACTGATCCGAGCCTCAATGACTACGGGCATTGTCCAAAACCAATTCAACAATGCGCTGAATTTCGCTGTCGGGCGATTTAGATTTTTCCAAAAACCAATTAAACAGGTCCTGATCTTCGCAATCGATCATGCGTCGGTAGACCCTTTTATCCGTTTCATTCAGCGCGCTGTAGTGATTTTCAGTAAAGGGTAATAACAAAACGTCCAACTCCAGCATCCCGCGTCGGCTGTGCCAAACCAGTCGACGTAGCTGTTCTGCTTGTTTTTCTATAGTGTCCACTGTTAATTATCCAATTAGGGCTTATTATAGTCTTAAGTTTAACATCAACAGGTAACCAAACCGAGTCTTATGAATCAAATAACCGCCTATCCGCTCGAGCATCTAGCCGTTCTCACCATCAGCGGTAAAGACACCGTGAAATTCCTTCAGGGCCAATGCACTCAGGACATCAACCTGCTGGTTCCTGAGCAGGCCAGCCCCGGCGCCTTCTGTAACGCCAAGGGTCGGGCCATCACCAATGTCTGGTTGATTCGCACCAAGGATGCCGAGCCGATCATTCACCTCTGCTGTCATCGCAGCAGCGCGGCGCGCTTAGCAAAACATCTGGGCCAATACATCGCTTTTTTCCGTGGCACACAACTGACCGATAATTCCGGACGCTTTGAGGGTTTTGGACTGCTCGGTGAGTCTGGCGAAGACTGGCTCACGACCCTACCCGAAGAGGCCGAGGGCCGCTTTCAGTGCCAAGCGCCAGACGGTCGCTGGCTGGTTTGGCTGGATAGCGATTCGGCGTTTTATCAGCCGGTCATGGACCGTCTGTTGCCACTAACGGCCAGCGACAGCGCCGCTTGGCAGGCCGCTGACATCATCAATCAAACGCTTTGGCTAACCGACGATCAGGCCGAAAAATGGATCCCGCAGAATTTCAGCCTGGACCAACAGGGCGGTATTTCGTTCAAAAAAGGCTGTTATACAGGACAGGAAGTCATTGCCCGGCTACATTTCAAAGGGGCCAGCAAAAAAAACCTCTATGCATTGCGTTGGCCCGGTCAAGCCCCATCAGCCGATGGCAAGATTTACCAAGGCACCGTGGCCATCGGCGATATAGTACAGGCGGGGGCTACTGAAACGTCACAATTGGCCTTAGCGATTCTCAAAATCAGACCCGATCACCCCACTCTTTATGCTGATAACAATCAGCAGGTTGTAGCAGAGCGACTAGACTGAGATTTAATAAATCTTATGGAACCTAATCGGCAGCATGAGTTACTTAGTTGAAACGATAGCGAATGACATCTTGGCCGCCTTACAAAACGATCGGCTGACCCTGCCTAGCCTACCGGAAGTGGCGTTAAAGGTTCGAGATGTCGCTGAATGCGACAATTCCACCATTATAAACCTGACCGATATCATCGCTCAAGATGCCGCTTTGTCGGCGCGCATTATTCGCGTAGTCAATAGTCCGCTATTGCGGGCGCCCCAGGAGGTCAATGATCTCAACATCGCCGTCAGTCGACTGGGCATGCATTACACCTCAAATCTAGCGATCGGCCTGGCCATGGAGCAGATGTTTCAAGCCACCAGCGAGATGATTGAAAAGCGCCTACGGGCCTTGTGGCAATTGACCGGACAAGTGTCCAACTGGGCAACCGTGCTGGCCACGCACTGCCATCTAGTGGCGCCCGATGAGGCCCTATTGGCGGGCCTCATCCATCGTTTGGGTGCGCTCCCCATCCTGGCCTACGCCGAAGCACACGATGATTTAATTCAGGACAATATCACCTTAGGCAAGGTGATCGATCGGCTGCACGGGCCATTGGGCTCCGCCATCTTGGAAAAATGGTCGTTTCCGCAGCAACTCGCCGAAGTTCCCCGACTTTATCGCAAAACTAACCGTAACGCCGCTGCCCCGGACGCAGCTGGGTTGATCACCCTGGCCAATTTAATCCACAATCGGGACCGACACATTGGTTGGGGGCTCCAGAAGTGGGAAGAATTACCACTGTTCAAAACCTTTAACCTGCCTACTGATAAAAAAGACCCACTCTATGCCCAGCTGGCAATCCGCGTGGCACAGAGCAGCTCAGCCTTTTTCTAGGGCCAGCCATTCATTTGGACGGTGCGACTGAGGTTAATTTCCCTCAGGCATCAGCCCTTCCAGGGTCAACATAATCTGCATCGCCTCTTGTTGGCTCGTGCCACAAAAAGCCACCTCTGGCCTAAAGTCCGCACAAACTTGGGGTCTGCGAGCATCGCCGAACAACTGACAACGCTGATGTCGATCCAGATGCACACAGGCTACACCCGCAGGCTTACCCTGTGGCATGCCATAAAATGGTTGCTTAATCGCCGGCGCAATACAGCAGGCGCCACACTTTTCTCGACATTCCATAACCATTCCTAACCTCAGTGTGTAATGTTACCGCCTTACGCCCTATCCGCACTCGAGCACTCGAGCAGTCGAGGTGATTTTCTCCTCTGACGTAGCTGCGCTGTCGATCGGCGCTACTATAGCCAGTATCCGGTTGGGCTGCTAGGCCAGCATGGCTAGAAGCTTAACCGTCAATCTACGGGTGCAAGGGTCGGCCAAATAGCAGATGGCTTTTAAAAATCTCGCTCGGTAAACTGCTGCGACTCTTTGCATACTGGTAGCACAATGATTTACAGCGAAACATTAGGCTCGGGCCCGGATCTAATCTTCCTTCATGGCCTATTCGGTGCCGGTGACAACTGGCGCAGTATTGGCCGGCAACTGAGTGACCGGTATCGGGTACATCTGCTCGACCTGCCCAATCACGGGCGCTCGCCCTGGCTGGATGATCCGACCTTGGTCAATCTCGCCGCGGCGGTCAATGACTGGATCGACCATCAAGGTATCGAACGCTACCGACTGCTTGGTCATTCACTGGGCGGTAAGGTAGCCATGCAATTGGCTCTCAACGAGCATGTTGGCGAGTTGACGCGACTGATCGTAGTCGATATAGCGCCCAAGCCTTATCCACCGCACCATCAAGACATCTTCTTGGCGCTCAAGCGCGCCGACCTGGCTACCCTACCCGATCGTAAAGCCGTAGAGGCCGATATCGCCGATCTAGTGACCGATGTTGGCGTGCGCCAGTTTTTGTTAAAAAGCCTTTATAAACACGACGGCAAACTGGCCTGGCGCTTTAATCTCTCGGTCTTGGAGTCGCGTTACGAGAGCATTGCGCAGGCACCAACCACAACTCAGCCCTTTGACGGCCCGACGCTCTTTATCAAAGGCATGAACAGCCACTATATAGCCGCCGAAGACCAAGAACTGATCCGCTCGATGTTTCCCCAGTCGAGCGCCAAACTGATCGAGGGCGCCGGACATTGGCCCCATGCCGAAAAACCGCTGGTCTTTGGTAAATTATTGACAGACTTTTTAGCCAAGGAAAACATCTGATGGCCGGATCTAGCCTGTTTATGCTGGTTGATGATATTGCCTTGATGACCAAGGTTGCTGCGCCTAAGTCCGCCAAAGTGACCAGCCGGCGCGCTTGAGACCGGCACAACAATCCCCAATCACACCTAGGAATTAGGCTCGATGGGGTCAACCGCACTGGCCTCAAAGCTCTGATGACGAGCGGCCGGTTTCAGTAGCGCACGAAAACCATTGCCTTGTGCCGATTGCACCTCAATGGTCCAAAACAACTTCTGTGATAAGAGATTGTAGACTATATGCATACCCAAGCCGCTCCCGCCCTTGCCCCGAGTGGTGGTAAAAAAGGGGTCGAATATCTGCTTTACAATCGCTGCATTGGCGCCCTTACCGTTATCCTGAGTACTCAATTCAAATCCCGATCGGGTCTTCTTCAAACGCATCTCGATGGTACCGGCCAGCTCACCGTCATCGAAGCCATGGGCTAAGGCATTCATAAACAGATTGGTCACCACCTGAGCAACCGCCCCAGGGTAGGTGTCGACCACAATGCCCGACTCAAAGTCGGTTATGAGCTCAACCTGGGTGCCCTTCAACTGATGGCGCAAGCTAACCAAGACGCTGGTCAGGTAGTCACCCAAATCAAAGATTCGTTTTGCCTCGCCAGTTTGGTCAACTGACACCAACTTAAAGTTCGAAATAAGATTGGCAGCCCGGCTTAAACTTTGAAAAATAATCTCGGCGTATTCGATCGCGTCGGTAAGGTAGGCGTCAAAGTTCGATCGGGTCATACTGTTATTTGAAATTTGTGCCTGCAATGCATGGGTCGCCGTTAATAACGATGAGGCGGCTAACTTGCCGGTACCGATCGGCGTATTAATTTCGTGCGCTACGCCACTCACCAGACTGCCCAACGATGCCATGCGGGCGTTCATTTCATTGAGCTGGCGATAATGCTCGCTAGTACGCACCAGCGCATCGGCGTGCAAAACCTCGGACAGCTGGACGCCGATAACCTCGATAAATTCGGCTGCATCCGGAGCACAGCTGGCCACCATATAGCCAAAGTGCTCGTCATCGAATTCCAGCGTACAGATTAAAGAGTAGTTGCCCGAGCTAACGGGTTCAAAAAAGGACAGCGGGATCACCGGCTGAGCATAGGGTGTGTTGGTGCCCTCCCCAGCCAAATTTATTTCGCTGAAAAACCGACTGCCATCTTCGGGGTGGGTCAGTAAGAAAAGCGCTACCTGATCGACTTCCAATTCCGCCAAGGGTGCCTTGGCGCTGACCATCACCTCTGCCAGTGGGACCTGCGCCTTTAACAGCCGCAACAGGTCGAGTTTGCGTGATTTATTATCCCGTTGATATATTAACGCCCACTGCTCCGAC
>JBLHFL010000097.1:0-7653 GCA_047618105.1 Granulosicoccus sp. | reverse complement strand
GCTCCATTACGCTGGAAACCTTTGATGGCAAAGACATAGTGGTGCCCAATGATGTGTTTTTCTCGACCACCTTTACCAATTGGACGCACAAGAATTTGAAGCAGCGCTATGACATCGATTTTGCCGTAGCCTTCAGTACCGATCTCGATCGACTGTTCCCCCTGGTCAAGGCCATCCTATGTGCCCATAAGAGCGTCTTGTCGGGGGCGGATTATAGCTTCGAGGAGCAGCCCGATATTGAAATATCGGGCTTTGGCGACAATGGCATCAATCTGCACATCGAATTCTGGATGAATGCCATCGATGATGGCGAAAATCGGGTCGGTGCCGATCTGCTCTATGAGATCTGGAAGTTGATGAATCAGAATGGCTTTTCCTTTCCGTTCCCGCAACGGGAAGTTCGTATGCTCACCAATAAATGAGTGATGGGCCCAGGCGGCCCCGCTTTCTCAACGCGCTGACACATTCAAAGCAGCGCTCTGGCGAGCGCTGCTCCAAGCCTTAGTTCGAGTTTGCCAAGAGCGCTTCGACATCGGCTAAGGTGCCCAGGGTGGTGCCGGCACAGCTGGCTGTTGCCGCACCGCAGGCAATGCCCAGGGTTAGCGAACCCGATTGACTCTGGCCCTGACTGAGCCCCCAAACCAAACCTGCCACCATAGAGTCGCCGGCTCCGATCGGATTCTGTTCGACGATGCTTGGACTGATGCATTCGACCTGCTCGTCCGGCGTGGCCAGCAAGGCACCGGTTTTGCCCATCGAAAGCACCAGGCTGGCCGGGCCCAAGAGCAAGACCGCCTGAGCGAGAGCCGTTAGGCTTGCGGCATCGCTGACCACCAGCCCGGTTAATTGCTCGGCTTCGGCCAGGTTGGGTTTGACCAGGGTCGGCCCAGCCGCACACCCCAAACGCAGCGCTTCGCCACTGCTATCCAGTACCGTAAAGGCGCCCTGCTGATCCAGGATAGTAATTAGCTGCGCGTAGAAATCATCCGGGACTCCGGGCGGCAAGCTGCCCGCCAAAACCCACCAATCCCCAGGCCGAGCGGCTGCGCGCACCATGCCGATCAATTCTGCCAGCTCCTCGTCACTGATCGACGGGCCGGTATCGTTGACCTTGAGATGCTTTGAGCTGCCGGCCTGAACCAGACTGACATTGGTCCGAGTCTCGCCGGCAATGCGAGTGAAACGGGTGTCGATACCCAATTCGCCGAGCATGGCGCTGAGGCGGTCGCCGGTGGGCCCGCCGACCAAGCCCATAGCGATGCTCGGCATTTTTAGGTTGGCCAGCATGCGCGAGACATTAAAGCCCTTGCCGCCGCAGTCAACCTGACTGCTTAAGGCGCGCGACACCGCATCAAATTCAAAATCCGCCACTTGGAGCTCAAAATCGATGGCCGGATTCAGCGTCAGGGTGTAGATCATGGCTGGGCCACGAGGCATTGATTGAACAGCGCGGCCTCGGCAGCCGTATTCCATGTGTTGCCAGCACCCAACGCAGCCGCGACGGCGGGCATTTTCTCGGCCAGCTCGTTTAGGCCCATCAGTGGTAGATCGAGCAATTGTGGGAAAATCAATATTTTGCCCGGATAGCGGCTGGCGATCATCGCTTCGATCCCGGCCTTGGCAACGTGCATCCCGCCTATGGCGGCGACACAGACGGCCGGTGCGATATTACCCTGCAGGGTATTTTCCATCACCATGGTCTGGTCGTGAATGGTCAGACCTGAGGTGCCGGTCAATTGCGCATTATTGAGGTATATTTTGCTGAAATCGACCGGTGCCATGGTGCCGTTCGGGACGCCAGCGAATAACACCAACATGCCGCTTTCATTCATAAAGGTTGCCGAGTCGGCCATGATGCCGCCATTGGGCACACAGACGACCACATCTTCGGCGCCCTTATTGTCGGTCAATTCCATCACCAGGTCGTGTAGGCTGCCCTGCGCGGTGGTTGGGTTGTAGGTTACCAGGGTGCGTTGATTCGCCGCGGTCAAGGGGGCAAAGCGGGCCTCGATTTCGGCCAGTCGATCATCGGCTATATCGGTGACGACCACGACCTTAGGGCCGTTTTTCTGTTCGATCGCGCGCTGCACGTGCATCTGACCCATGGGGCCGCCGGCGCCAACAAAGACCGCCGTGCCATCGTTACGCAGATCACAACGATTGCGATCCTCGCCATAGGAGTCGGCGATATTGCGGCCGGCATTGCCGATGAAGGCAACATAGTCATAGTGCAGGCGACCGACATCGGCTTCGACCAGACCGTCGAGCGGTTCGGTACCGACCATATTCAGGGTGCCGCGGCGTGCCACCAGTTTGGCCACCTCAGAGACCTGCACGGCCGAACGCGGCGCCAGCATCACGATATCGTCGAAGCCACCGTCGCCAAATTCGCTTGCCAGCGCGGCGTAGTCATCGACGGTAAGGCCATCGCGTACTATGACGCGGCGACCGTGATTGGCGGCCAGGGCGGCAACACTGGCGGGTACATCGGTCAGGATCAGGGTCGCAGGGGACTCCAATCCGTGACTGAAGGTATAGTCCTCGGTTGCACCCGGTTGACCGATCAACCACATGGTGCCGCCGGCCTTAGGCAACAGACGGCGCCGCTGTGTATAGGAGGCGAAGACACAACCCCAAGGCTCGAGCAGGGCGGCATCGCCTAAGCCCATCTGGTCAGAGACCCTCAGCAGGCAGGCACCGGCATCGGTTTCGAGAATCTCTTTACCGATCAGGTGATACTGCACCAGGCCACCGGGCAGGGTGTAACCGTAGGCGGTACTTTTGCCGTTCTGATAGATATCCGGTTGCATAGCATAGCGCTCGCCGGGCCGATATTGGTCCTGCAGATTCACGCCGACTTGGATCACCGTGACGGTGGCTTCGTGGCCAAGGCGGGTAGGCTCCAACTTTAAATCTCGGTTATAGAGTTTGGGGTGGGCACTGCCCTGGTTGATCACCTTTACGTCGGAAAAACACAGCCCGACCGCGTCAACGCGCACCAACATTTGGTCGGCATCGGGTTTGGGTACATCAAACATCTCGGCGCGATTGTCGCGGCCGATATTGTCCACGCCGGCACCATAGAGGTTCCAGGTCCAAGTTTGCTCCGGAACGGTGCCGGTCAGTTGTTGATAGTTTTCAAATAGGGTGGTCATGGTCATACTCCAAAAATTCAATAGGCTTGGGGCTGTGCTCGGCACTTGTGCCGGTCACAACAAATCGGTTCGGTTGGCATAGAGTCGACGCACATCGGCGGCGTCGGCCAGGGCAAGCGCCCGCTGGGCTTTATCCTGCAACTTGCTATAGACGACGCTGCGTAAGAGCGTTTTGATCGCCGGGACATTGGCTGGGCTGATCGACAATTCGCTGACCCCTAAGCCGACCAGGAGACAGGCTAAGTCCGGATCGGCGGCCATGTTGCCGCACACCCCAACCCATTTACCGTGCGCCTGTCCGGCCTGCACCGTCATGGATATCAGGCGCAGCAGGGCCGGATTATAGCTATCGGCTTCGCTGGCCAATTGCGGATGCATGCGGTCCATCGCCAGGGTGTATTGAGTCAGGTCGTTAGAGCCGATCGATAAAAAGTCGACTTCCCGAGCAAAGTGATCGGCTAATAGAGCCGCCGATGGCACTTCCACCATAATGCCTAGGGGCAGTATCGGAGCGGCTAAGCGGATCTGAATAGCCTCGGCCATGGCGCGCGCCTTGCGCCACTCCGCTAAGGTGGCAATCATCGGAAACATGATATGGATGCCCGAGCTAATGCCCTGGTCGGCCTGCCATTGCGCCACTCGATAAATGGCCTCGAGCTGGTTGTTGAACATCGCCTCATTGCGGAACGAGAGACGGATCCCACGCACCCCAAGGAAAGGATTTTCTTCCGCCGGCATGGTCAGCCAAGAGACCGGTTTGTCGCCACCTATATCAGCGGTGCGCACCACCAGTTGGCGCTCGCCCAAGCAGCTGACAATCTCTGTTAAGGCCGCCACCTGCTCTTCGATCGTCGGTTCCAGCGTGGACGACTCAAACAAAAACTCGGTGCGCAACAGGCCAACACCATCACCGCCGTTGGCAAGCACACCCGGCGTGTCGCTCGGTTGGGCGATATTGCAGACCAGTTCAACGCGATGGCCATCGAGGGTTTCGGTGGGCTGATCTTTTTGACCCAGTTCATAGGCTTGACTCTTCTGCCACTGGGCGATCAGGCTGTCGGCTTGAACTCGGGTCTCGGCATCGGGTGCCAACACCAGCTGAGCGCCTTGTGGATCAACGATCGCCCAATCGCCTGGGCGTACCTGGCTCAGGAACTCGGCACCGGCACCGACCAACGCAGGAATGCCCAAGGCGCGTGCGAGAATCGCCATATGGCTGTTGGGTCCACCCAGTTCGGTGCATATTGCCTTGATCGGTAACCCACCCAGTTGAGCGGTTTGCGACGGGCTTAGTTCGCTCGCCAGCAGAATGAAGTCCCGATCGGTCGGATAATCCAGACGATTGGACTGGTGATTCAAGACATTCACCACGGTCCGGGCGACATCGACCATATCGGCTGCGCGCGCCTTGAGTCGTGGGTCGCTCAGGGCCGAGAGTTGATCGGCCTGCGCCATCAAGACCTGTTGCCAAGACCAGGCCGCGGCGTTACCGGCGTTGATCAGAGCAACAGTGGCCGCGATCAGACTCTCGTCACGCAGCAGTTGGCATTGTGCCCGAAAGATTGCGGCTTCATCGACGGCTCCCTGGGTCAGCTCCAGTTGCAGCTGCTCCAGTTGTTGAATCGCGGTGCGCAGTGCGGCGCTCAACAGGGCCCGTTCGGCGTCCGGGTCGTTGGCGGCCTGCACCAGGGTGACCTGTTGGGTTTCGAGCACATAGACCTCGGCCAGCGCAATACCCGGTGACGCGGGCGCGCCATCGGTGACAAAGCGGCCTAACGGGTTGCTCAAGGCCGGCAGCCCGGCCAGGGGGTCGTATTCAGCGTTGCTATGATCGCCGGTCTCGCCATCGAGTCCGGCGGCAATGGCGGTAACCAGTTGATCAACCGCCGCCTGGGCATCTGGGCCTTGGGCCGAAATCGTCACACTGTCGCCACACGCTGCGCCGACACTGAGCAATTCGGCCATTGATTTGAGGTTGGCGATGCGCGCACCCTTGCGCAAACGCAGCTCGGTCCCGGCATAAGCGCTGGCTAACTCGGCCAATTCGGCAGCGGGTCGGGCATGTAATCCGGCCGAATCAATCAGGGTCACTGTGCTCTTGTGGCGTAAATCTTCGCCAACGGAACCGTCATCGGTTTCGACTGGGGTGCCATTTAGGCAAGCGACTATCTGCTCGGCGCTGGCGCTGGTGCCCAATTCGGCGGCCAATGCCTCATCGAGGACGACGCCGGTTAGGGTCTGCAGTAAATCGAGATGATCGGTACCGGTTGCGGCAA
This sequence comes from Granulosicoccus sp., assembly GCA_047618105.1. GTDB lineage: Bacteria > Pseudomonadota > Gammaproteobacteria > Pseudomonadales > Natronospirillaceae > Reinekea. The sequence continues at coordinate 2,222 of JBLHFL010000097.1, read as the reverse complement.
TGCCGACAGCAAGGTTAACGACATCACCCTTGGCGTTCCAGATTACCCCGGCCGGCAACTGCACCACCACTAATCCGGTGCGCACTACCAGGGCCTTGGCCTCGGATGTGCCATGCGGTATGGCCACGCCATTCACGAGAAATGTGCTGACCTTGTCTTCTCGAGCGAGCATTGCCGAGCTGTAATCAGCGGCTACAAAACCACGGCTGAGCATGCGCTCGGCGATGGCCTTGAGTACCTCGGTCTTATTGGTAAAAAATTTCTGAGTTAAAACATCGGCGCTCGACAGCAGGACTCGGTCAGTCGTTGCCATGACGTCGTCTGGCTGGAAGTGGCGCGGTGTCTCGGTATTTTGAGGAGTCTTTGTTAAGGACATGGAGATCCCTTTGATCTTAAATTTACAGCAACTTGGTTGCCGTTAGTGGGCCTCAAATAAGGATCATTTGAGGCCCGCATTCTTTGCGCTTACGAGTAAAGCTCTCGCATTAGCCTGTTAAACGAGTTTGGCGACCAGGTCGTCGTAAAATCCGCCATCCATAAAGTTCTCAATGCTCAGGTGTTGAGCGGACGGTAATTTTGCTTTAGCCCGGGCCGACAATTCTGACTGAGTGATAACAATATCGGCATCGGTCAGATCATTAATGGCTGCATTGCTGACATTGATATCTAGACCGGCCGCTTTTAGCTTACCGCGTAGCACGGTGGCGCCCATGGCAGACGAGCCCATGCCGGCATCACAGGCGACAACTATTCGGCGTACCTGGCTGGCGCCGGTTACTGCGTTGCCTAGACCCTTGCTGCTGGCTTTATTGGCATTCACGGTTGCCTGAGCAGCTTCTAGATCATCAGTGCTTGATGCATCGCTGCGGATGATAACAGCAGCGATCAAGAAGGACACAGTTGCTGCGATAGCAATAGAGGCCAGAGTTAAGAGGATACCCATGCCCTTAGTCGACATCAGAATCAGTGCAAAGACAGAACCCGGAGACGGCGGTCCAACTAACGCATTGCCGGTCACCATGTTAAAGGTAACGCCCGCCATACCACCGGCTATTACAGCGATGATCAAACGTGGCTTCATCAGGATATATGGGAAATAAATCTCATGGATACCGCCGAAGAAATGGATGATTGAAGCGCCGTAAGCTGACTTCTGCGCAACGCCTTTACCGGCCAGCATGTAGGCCAGCAAAATGCCCAAACCAGGACCTGGGTTGGTTTCAATCAGGTAGAATATTGATTTACCCGTAGCGGCGGCCTGTTCGGCACCGAGCGGCGTAAAGACACCGTGGTTGATGGCGTTATTGAGGAACAGAATTTTCGCCGGCTCAACAAGGATAGACACCAATGGCAGCAGGCTATGGCTTACGATCCAGCCGACACCGGCGCCTAAGGCTTCGGTAATGGCCAAGACCACGGGTCCAACCAGCGTATAGGCAATCAGCGCAGTGAGCATGCCGATGATGCCGAGTGAGAAGTTATTAACCAGCATTTCAAAACCGGCCTTAACCTTGCCTTCAACTGCTTGGTCGAATTTTTTAATGGCCAGGCCGCCGAGTGGGCCGGCAATCATAGCGCCGAGGAACATCGGGATTGATGCCCCAACAATCACACCCATGGTCGTGATCGCACCGGCAACAGCACCGCGCTCACCACCAACCATCTTGCCGCCGGTATAACCGATCAGCAATGGCAGCAGATACGTGATCATCGGTCCAACGAGTGCGGACAGATATTCATTCGGGATCCAACCCGTAGGTATAAAGAGTGCAGTGATAAGGCCCCATGCGATAAAGGCACCAATGTTGGGCATCACCATGCCGCTCAGGAATCGCCCGAAGGACTGGACGCCGATTTTTAAATTGTTTTCAGACATAGGATGTCCCCAATTATATTGTTGTAGTTAGATTGGCTTCGAACGCTTGATTCAAGCTGTCGAGAATCACTTGCTCATCATGAGCATTGGCCCACAGGTCAAGAGTGCCCGTGCGGCCAATCAGTTGTGCGATGGATGAAAAAACGTAGGACTGACTCTGTCTCAGTTTCCGTAAATCATCCTGTGCGGGTGCACAGAGTAAGATGACAAAACGTACATCTTCGTCACTTCCATTCCAGGTAAAATCATCATTCTTTATTCGGGCAAAACACAGGACAGGGTAGTCGACGTGTTTGGTTATCGCATGGGGGATGGCGGTGTGTGACCCGGCAAAGGTACTTACCAC
>JBLHFL010000096.1:0-7710 GCA_047618105.1 Granulosicoccus sp. | reverse complement strand
GAAACGGTGTCAGCTGCTCTTGGAAAGCTCCGTCGATGCCATCAGCTACGTCCATGAAGGGATGCACATCTATGCCAACCCCAACTACATGGAATTGTTCGGCTATCTGGATATCGAAGACTTACAGTGCACTCCCATTATGGATCTGGTCACGGCCAGCGCGGTTAACGAGCTCCGTGAGGCGCTCAAGGGCTTTAAAGATGGCAAGCTTCAGCATCTCAATAGTATTGGCTTGCACGCGGATGGGTCAGCGTTCGATATTCATATGGCCTTTTCGGCGGCCAGTTATGAAGGCGAGCGGTGCACGCAAATAATCATTCGCAAACAGGAATCCAGCAATGAAGCGCTGGAAGAAAAAATCCGCGAAATCAGTTCCCAAGACCCGATAACCGGCCTGTTCAATAAATCATACTTTAACGAACAGCTGGATAAAGCCTATGAGCAGGTGCTAACCCAGGCTAAACGCCAGATCGTCGTGCACATCGGCATTGCCAACTTCGCAGACATTAAAACCACGGTCGGCATCGCCGGTACCGACCTCTTGCTCGAACAGCTCGCCGAACAGTTGCGCGCTAAAGCGCTCCCCGGCGGCGTTTTTGCGCGCTACTCCGATGACATGTTTGCCATGATCGCGCCCACATCCGACCTCGAAGCAATTCAACATTATTGGCAGGTTGTCCAAAAAGCCATTGCCGAGCACCTGTTTGAGGTCGACGGCAAGACCCTAACGGTTAGCCTGATATGCGGCTTCGCCCATATGGATGAGGCCGGCAAGGCTGGCAATGAGGCCTTAGTGCAGGCCGACCAGGCCTATAATAGCGCGGTAAAACAGCATAAGACCCAGGCTTACTTCGATAAGTCGGACATCGCCAACCTCGCCGACAACTCCATTCTCGCCAAGCTGGAACATGCTCTCGACCACGATAAGATGCGCATCCAATTTCAGCCGATCATGAGCCTACGGGGCGACAATCGAGAGCACTATGACATCTTGGTGCGCGTGCAGGATAAGGATGGCAGTGAAATAGTACCCGATGAATTCCTGCCCTCCATTGAAAATAGCGAGCTGAGCGGAAAGCTGGATCGCTGGGTGGTGGCGCGCAGCATCACGGCCCTATCCGCACACCATAAACGGGGTCACGATACCCAGTTGATGATTCATTTGACCGCCCCCTCTATCCAGGACCCCACTTTCCTGCCCTGGGTCAACAGCCAACTGCGCGCTAACAAGTTGCCCGGTGATGGCATCTGCTTCCAGATCACTGAAAATGTCGCGCACCGTTATCTCAAGGCAGCGAAGGCCTTCAGTAAGGGGCTGGGCCTATTAAAATGTCAATTATCGATCAATCAATTTGGCCTGGCTGAAAATGGCTTCGCACTGACCCAGCATCTCGATATTAACTATGCTCGAATTCACGATGATTTGGTTACCGAACTGGTCGCTAAGGGCCAAGCGTCAGCGGAATTGGCCGACCTGTTTGCGGAAATTCATAAGCACGATATCAACTCGATCGTGCCCAAAATCGAACATTCCGAGATACTCGCGGCACTGTGGGAATTGGGTGTGAACTATATCCAAGGCTATTACCTGCAAGCTCCATTAGATGACATGGATTACAGTTTTGACTCAGACGAGGATGAGGAAGCGATTTAGCACAACGCCGTCCCAGCTCGCCACCTGCATGGCTCGCTAGGAACCGAGTTCAGGAGTGAATTTCCTGATCTCTAAAGCCCAGGAAGTAAAGCACCCCGTCTAGGCCAAGCGTAGAAATAGCATGACGGGCATTTTCCTTGACCATGGGTTTGGCGCGAAATGCGATGCCCAAACCCGCCTCCGACAGCATCGGTAAATCGTTGGCACCATCACCGACGGCGATAGTTTGCTCCAACTGAATACCCTCTTGCTCGGCCAATTGTTTTAACAACCGGGCCTTCATGGCGCCATCGACGATATCACCGACAACCTCACCTGTTAACTTACCATCCTGGATATCCAGATGATTCGCGAAGACGAAATCTATGCCGAGCTTTTCCTGCAGATAATGCCCGAAATAGGTAAAGCCACCCGAAAGAATCGCAGTCTTGAAGCCATAGGCTTTCAGCGTTTTCATCAACCGTTCGGCGCCTTCGGTAATCGGCAATTGGGCGGCAATGTCGGCCAGCACAGATTCATCCAAACCTTTCAATAGTGCCATACGTTGTCGAAAGCTTTGCTGAAAATCGATTTCACCCTGCATCGCCGCTTCGGTTATCTTTGCCACCTGCGCACCGACGCCAGCGGCCTTGGCCAGCTCATCGATCACTTCCGCTTCGATCAGCGTGGAGTCCATATCGAAACACACCAAGCGACGGTTACGGCGGTATACCGAATCGACCTGGAAAGCCACATCGACATCGAGTTCCGAACTGATATGCAAAAAGCGCTGACGTAACTGCTCCGGACTGTTGGGCTTGCCCTGCAGCGTAAGCTCAATGCAAGCTTTATCGTTGGCGGTACTGCTGTGCAGGCCGACCCGGCCCGTCAGGCGTGAAATATCTTGGATATTCAAGCCCTGCTCCGATACGGCTCGAGAAACATGCGCCAGATGTTCGGCCGTCATGCGCCGCGCCAGAATAGTCAGAACAAAACGATCCTTGCCCTGCTGGCCGACCCAGTGGGCATAGGCTTCGTCGCTAACCGGCGTAAAGCGAACATGGAGATCCTGCTCGTGGGCCTGGTAGAGTAATTCCTTCAGCATATGCGCGGTGTCAGACGCCTCGGGCAGCTGCACTAACATGCCTAGGGAAACCTGATCGTGGATCACCGATTGGCCGATATCCAATAAGGCCACACCCGCTTCGGCCAGTATCTGGCTCAGAGCCGCCGTCAGACCGATTTGATCTTGACCGCTGACCTTTAACATTAGAATTGTGCTCAAGATGCTCTCCGGATGAGGTTTAGCCTGTTAAACCTTCCAGCGTTTTTAGGGCCTTGTCAGCGGTATCTTGCAGCTCATGAATCAGATCATCGGTTTCATGGGTTGACAGGGCGCGAACGCGATCGCGCGGGCTCATCAAAAACAGACCTTTTTTAAGGGCGTTGAGTTGCTCTGTTAATTGTGTGACTGTGTCGTTCATGCTGAATCCTTAAGGTAAACTATTCCGGTAGAGCCCGCACGCAGACCCGAAAACCGATTAAAAAGCCCTTTGTGCGAACTTTGAGTCGCAAGGCTGTGATTTTTCAACCCAAGCGCATTAGAATGGGGACACACAGGTCTCCGATTCGGTAGACGCTATTGTATAGACTGAGTTTATTAATTACACCTTATGCCTAATCTAAAATGGATTGCTCAGCCCTTAACCGCCTTTGCGTTCAGCATGCTCGTGATGCTGAACCTGCTGCTGCTGCTATTTTGGTACAGTCCGACCATCGCTACCCTCAATAAAGCGACGGACCAACAAGGCGCCAGTCTGGTGCGCAGCCTGGCCTTTGACGCCACGGCGGCACTCAACAGTGGCAATAGAGCCGCGTTGAGTAACATTCTAAACCATTTTACCGAAACCGGGCTGGTCATCTCTGCGACGGTAACCAGCGTGGACGACAGCATCCGACTCAACGCCCTGGTCATGAATGCGCCGAACCAGGGTCGCTCGTTTCGTCACCCAATTGATTTTAGCTCGGACATTCTCGGTTATGCCGAGCTGGTCATTGATGAGACCCCTATTCAGCGATGGCATCAGCAAGCCATTAGCAGCTGGGTCTTTTTCAATTTGACCGGACTGGTCAGCCTAGGCGGCTTTATTTTTTGGCGCTCGAGACAACACCAAGCCGCTTGGCGACTTATCCGTGAGCAGTTAGCCTCCCAGTTCCCCAGCGTCCACCGTCAACTAGCAGGCTCTCCCGAACAGCAACTGACCAAGCTGATGGCAATTCTTGGCGAGCCCCTGAACCAACAGGGGCAGTTGATGAAGCATCTAGGCCAGCGCTATGGCAGCAGCGATACCGAACGGCTGTTGGAACAAATCGAACTGGTTGGGGATGAGGGCCGATATGGCGATATCGCCCTGGTCGCAATCCGCTGCCAAAACTGGCAAGCCCTAATGCGGGTCTACAGTGCCAAGGAATTGCAGCTTTTATGGGGGGACTATGAGTCTCTGATGATTCGTATTGGCCAGCTTTATAGAGGCATTTTACTGCCCGATGGGTTCTCGTTGGTCTTTGGCATCAACGGTGGCGAGCAATATGCCCTGGATGCGGTATGTGCCGCACGGGTTTTGCACCTGGCCTTGCCGCTTATTAGCCAGAATCACACTCGCCTCAGCCCGGTATTCGGTATAGCGGTCAGTGCCGGACCCGCCTTCATCAGCAAAACTCATAAACACGGTATTCCTTTGCCGTTGGTAACCGGCGATGCCGATGCTTGGCTGGCACAAATTGAAGCGTTGCAGCCGGTCGACCAGGTGCTGATGGCCGAACCGATCTTGCAGCATCCGGACGTCAACACTCAGGTCGAAGTCTCAATCGTCCGAGATGTCACCTTACGCGACGGATCACGCCTAGAAATCTGGGAACTTGAACGCCTCACCGAGCGAGACGAATTGTTACGCAAACAGGCGCAGACCCTTGTTCAGACTAATAAATAAATTGGGGATAGACGTAACATGACCGACCTATGTGCACTTAGCGATCTAGACGAGGGCAGTTCGCTCGGTTTTTTGAGCCATCGCGGACCCGTTTTTGCGATAAAATACGACAATGAAATATATGTCTATCAGAATGAATGCCCCCATCTGGGCGTGAATCTGGAGTTTAGAGAGAACGAATTTCTCGATGCCGACGGATCACTGATTCAATGTTCGACCCATGGTGCCCTCTTTGCCATCGATACCGGCCATTGCTTGGCAGGCCCGTGCCAGGGCGACCATCTGACGGCAATGGCCTTTACCATCGACACCGGGCGCATTGTCCTGAGCTAGATACTGGTTCGATCGACACAAAAAAGCCCGCCTAAGCGGGCTGATCGACATACGTAAGGGGCTTATAGCTTGTCGGAGTTACCCGCCAAGTAATCGGCTACGCCGCTAGGAGTATTGACCATACCCTCGTCACCCTTTTGCCAGCCGGCAGGACAGACGTGACCATTTTCTTCGAAGAATTGCAGCGCTTCAACGACCCGTACCAACTCATCGATATTACGGCCAATCGGCTCATCGTTCATATGCTGTGCGCGCACAACACCTGACTTATCGATTACGAAAGACGCACGGAAAGCGACGCCTGCTGGGTAGTAGCTGTCACCACCAATCGATTCAACGCCGTACGCCTTGCAGATGTCGTGGCTCATATCACCAACCATGGTGTACTTAACCGGGCCGATGCCACCGTTGTTAATTGGGGTATTGCGCCAAGCGTTGTGGGTGAAATGTGAGTCCACGGAAACGGCCATCACTTCGACACCCAGTTCGGTCAGCTTCGCCATACGGTGATCCAATGCGATCAGTTCAGACGGGCAAACGAAGGTGAAATCGAGCGGGTAAAAGAACACCAAGGCATACTTGCCTTTGGTCGTTGCGGCAAAATCAAAATCACCAACTATTTCGCCATTGCCAAGTACCGCTGGGGCGATGAATTCTGGTGCCTTGCGGCCTAATAGTACACTCATTGTCTTTCTCCATTTAAACGTTCATTTATGCAATTTTGCGCCGGCCAGGCGAGACACTCGACCTACCCAGCCAAACCTACCAGCCGTACTCTAGCCTAAAACAATTAACCTTACGCCATCACTGTACCTATGATGGCGATAGGCTCTTGCTATGGGCCTGAGGATCAAGCCCACGCCGCCCTATAGCTGGCGCAACACCATCAAGGGCGGTACCCGGACCACCTTTCGGGTCGACAGCAAGCCGACCAAGCCAATCAGGCTCGCACCCACAACGGGACCCAGAATAAAAATAGGCCAATGAACGGAAAATGCCATATTTAACAGTTCCGTCTGCAGGAAATAGAGTGCTATTTCGCTGCCCAGCGCGGCCAATAGACCGGCCACACCACCCAGCGTGAAAAATTCAATCGCCAAGGCGCCGCGCACTAACCGGGCTCGGGCTCCCAAGGTTCGTAAGATGGCGCTTTCCTGTAGGCGACTGTCTAAGGTGGCTTGGACACTGGCTATCAGCACAATCAGGCCGGCCACCAGCACCAGGCCGAGAATGAATTCGATGGCCAATGTAACTTGGCCAACAATTGACTGAATACGCTTTAGGATCGCATCGACCTCAATAATCGAGATGGTCGGATAGGCCGTCAATATATCGGTCAGTAGCGGTTTTTGCTCTGGGGTTAAGAAAAAGCTGGTCAAATAGGCCGCACCGCTGCCAGACAAGATCGGACCACTGAAGATGACGTAAAAATTCGGTGCCAGGCTGTCCCATTGCACGGTGCGGATATTGTCGACCACCGACTCTACACTCTGGCCACCGAAAGAAAATTCCACCGTATCACCGACGGACACCGCCAGGGCTTCTGCAAAGTCGGCCTCAATTGAGACGTATGGTTGATCGGCGTCGGCGGCGTCGAACCACTCTCCTTCGACCACCTCGTTGTCATCGGCCAAGACTGAGCTCCAGGTGACATTTAACTCGCGGCGAAAGTCATCACCCTCTGGCTCCAAACGTGCCAATCGATCCTGGATAGGTTCACCATCGACCTTCACCAGACGGCCACGCATCATCGGATAAAAGGGCGTGGCCGGTATTGTCCGTTCGGCGAGCAAGGCTTCCAAACCAATTTTTTCTTGCTCAAAAATATTGAACGCAAAATGATTGGGCGTGCCCTCGGGCAGCTGCTGCTGCCACTCGGTCAGTAAACTGGTGCGCAACAGGGTGAGAATAAACAACAACATCAACGCCATGGCGAAGATCATTATCTGGAAACTGTTTTGGCTGCCATTGCGCTGCAGACTGGCCAAGCCAAGGCGCCAGGTCGTACCCAGGCGTGACCCCGAGGCTCGGGCCAAGCGAATCATCAGGCCGGCCAAGAGCGTGACCCCGATGATCGCCACCGCCCCGGCGGCCATCAGGGCACCGGTGATCAGCAGGCTGTTGGAGTAGAAATACACCAGCCCAATGACCGCCACTACCCCGATCGTAGTGGTGCGCGCAGTATTTATGGTGCCGCCAGCCACATTGGAGTTAAAAACCCGTGCCGGCGGCGTGAGTCGCAGCACCCAAACAGGCGGAAAAGCGAAGGCAAGCAGACAGACCAGGCCGGTGATAAAACCAATCCACAGGGGTTGACTGGTAGCGGCAACCAATTCGCGCGGCAATAGGCCTGAAAACAACTCCAGAAACGCCCAATGCAACACCCAGCCCAGAAATAGGCCGACTAGGACGGCAATCAGACCCAGTACCACTAGGCTGCCCGCATAGAGTAATGCGATGCCATTGGGCGTAACGCCGACCGTCTTTAACAGCGCAACATGACTAAGCTGCCGAGTAGCGTAACGCTTTGACGCTAGGGCCAGTGCGACACCACCCAAGATGACGCCTAATGAACCGGCCAGGAGCAAAAAGCTCTCGGCTCGCTCCAGCGTCGCGGTAATCCGTTCGTTGGCATCGGACACACTGCGCCAGCGGTGATGCTCGCCCTTTTGCTTAAGCCACTCGAGCCGATAAGGTTCGACATCACCGGCCAATAACAGCCGATACCCGACCCGACTGCCGAGTTGCACCGCG
>JBLHFL010000095.1:0-7799 GCA_047618105.1 Granulosicoccus sp. | reverse complement strand
TTGGCTCCGTTCCCGGATGGTGCTGCGGGCGGTAACCGATGAGTCCATAAAGCTGCGCCGCTGCCGCTGTGGACTGGTGTGGATTTTACCGAATACCTGTTTATAGCCGACCAACAGATACACACCACCGGTAAAGGGCAACAGCTTGCGTTGGATCTGCTCGCCCAGTGCCAGACTTTTAAGCCAGCCTGGGCGATTCATTGGTGGTGAAAAGAGATGCTTTTCCTGCCGCTCTAACTCGAAATTGAGCAGTTGCATCCAATCGGCTACGCGACCACTGCGGATAAATCTGGAATTCCAAACGCCATAACCGGACGGTCGGCTTTGAATCATGGAGCGTAGACCCCATAAGCTGAGCGGATTGAAACCCAATACAATCAACAAACCGCCCGGCTTAAGTGCCAAAGCACCCTCTCGCACAGCCTGATAAGGGTTTTCACACAAATCGAGGGTATGGTGCATTAACAGCATATCCAAACTTTCTGGCTCGAAGGGCAGATCTTCGGGTTTGGCACAAACCACTGGGCAATGGGCGCGATTTTCCAATTGCGAGACAATAATGCCCGAACCAAACAAGCGCTGTTCGAACAGGATTTCATGAAAGCCGCTGTCCAATTGGACCATCGATGCGCCAAATCGTCCTGAGATAGCCCGAGAAATCAGGGCTCTTTCGACCTCTATTAACTCTTGTCCCAAGGCACTTTGGTACCATTGCGACAGAATGAACTCTTGATATCGAGTATCATTCGGACCGTGGCGATATACCTGTTTAAACCCTTGCCCTAGTCGTTTTACCAATATTAACACCCTGATACTATTTAAAATGCCCGATTTGGGTCGAATTCCTTGCTACCTGAAGCTGAGGAAAATAGAATTATCGCCGATCTATCCATTCGTCTCAATAAACTGCTGCGACTCAATGATATTAATTAAAAAATTACCGACCCTAGGTGCCAGTCTATTGTTGACTGCCTGTAATCTTCTACCCGTCGATCGGGTCAGTCAGGAAACACAAATCACCCCCATTAAGGCGTCGATGACCACGCCAGCGACTGCAACCGCTCCGGTCACGCAGACGGCTCAAACCATCGAGCCTGCAGGGAAAGTACCCTCGGGCAAGGTCAATGTCATCAGCGACCCCAACCAAGAAGCACTCGCTCAGACTCTGAGGCGTGTGCAAAGCACAGTATTGCTGGCCAATGCCACTCAAAGCGAGCCTTTTTGGCATTTGCCCTTAGATTTGACCCGCCCAGACCCTTATGCTCAATATCAGAATGATCTGTACCAGGTCATCAGACGCAACCTGCGTTTTAATCTGGAAATAGAAGATAAGCGGGTCGATAGCCAATTAAACTGGTATGCCTCCCATCAGAGTTACCTTAATCGTGTCAGTGACCGCGCCTCGCGCTATATGTTCCATATTGTTGCAGAACTGCAAGCCCGCGATATGCCGCTGGATCTTGCGTTACTGCCCATTGTTGAGAGCGCCTTCGATCCTTTTGCCTATTCCCATGGTAGAGCGTCGGGTATGTGGCAGTTTATACCGTCGACCGGGCTTATGTTCGGTCTCAAACAAGACTGGTGGTATGACGGTCGACGCGATGTGGTGGAATCGACCCGTGCCGCACTCGATTATCTGACCCATTTAAATAAGATGTTCGATGGCGATTGGTTGTTAGCCCTGGCATCTTACAATTCAGGGCCGGGCACGGTCAGGAAAGCACAACGAAAGAACCGCCAGGCGGGCAAACCAACCGATTTTTGGCACTTAGACTTACCGCGCGAAACCGAAGCCTATGTCCCCAAAATGATTGCCTTGGCCAAGTTATTTAAGGATCCTGCAGCCTATGGCGTGGTGCTGCCCGAGGTATCCACAGAACCCTACTTCAAGATTGTTCAAACCGGCGGACAGATTGATCTAGCCCAGGCTGCTGCGTTGGCCGACATGGAACTGAGTGATCTGTACATGCTAAATCCGGGTTATAACCGCTGGGCGACCGATCCCGATGGGCCCCACCAATTACTGGTCTATACCGATCGGGAGCAACTCTTTACCGATAATATTGCCCAACTGCCCAGCAATCAACGTCTCACATGGGATCGCTATAGCATTGTCAACGGCGACTCCCTGTTGACTATCGCCCGTAAGTTTAATGTTACGGTTAGCGTCATCAAGGACGTTAATGGCCTTAAGAGCAATTTCATCCGAGCCGGTGATAAATTAATGATTCCGGTCGCCAGCGAAAACGCTAACGTTTACGCCCTATCGGCTAACAACCGCTTAAAGGTAAAACAGGATGCCTTGGGTGGTTCGAATCTGACTCGTATTGACCACCGAATCACCTACGGGGATACGTTCTGGGATCTATCGATGAAATACAATGTCAGTGTGAAAAGCCTGGCTAAATGGAACAATATGGCTCCTCGGGATCTGCTTATGCCCGGCCAATTGCTCGTGGTCTGGGTTAAGCCGAGTAAGGTTGCCAGTACTAGTGCTAGTACTAGTACTAGTACCAGTTCCAGTGCAGACCAACGAAAAATCGTACGAAAGGTAGGGTATGTAGTCCGAAACGGGGATTCCCTATACCGGATAGCCGGCAAGTTCAACCTTCGAATCAGTGACATTCAAAAATGGAATGTTGTCTCAAAATACCTGCAACCGGGTGACCGCTTAACGCTTTACGTGGATGTCACCAACATCAACTAACGACTTTTTCTCTTAATACCCTAAACTTCTATAGCCTGGGCGGCTCCAACCGCCCTGTTTTTTTACCGGTCCGGTTCAGATAAGTCACGAGCTATGACACGTCGATAGAGCCGCTCGATATATATAGCCGTCTTGGCTACCGAATACTTCTGCGCGAAGGTTCGACTATTGCTTGCCATCAGTACCCGCAAATTCTCATTCTCAAGCAATGAAATGACGGCGTCGGCCCAACTGGCGGTGCTTTCAGGCACCTTCAAGCCGTTATAGCCTTGTTTAATCACTTCATGCACGCCGCTGGCGCGCACTGCGACCACCGGACAGCCTCCCGCCATGGCTTCGAGTAAGACCATACCTTGGGTCTCGGAGGTCGATGCGAAGACAAAGATATCCGCCGCGAGATAAGCTTGCACGAGCGCGCCTGGCGTCATGCTGCCGGCAACGAGCACCTGTTGCGCCATACCGGTCGCCCTGACGCTAAGCTCCACGTGACGGCGTTCGGGTCCATCACCGACCAATAGCAATCGAAAGGGCACCTGAGTACCCTGCTTCACCATTTGAATGCCCTCAAGCAGAAAGTCCAGGTTTTTTTCTTTGCCCAAGCGCGACACACTAATCAGTAGCCGTTCACCAGGGCTGGCGTAGTTTGCCCGCACGGCTGCTATATCAGCAGCGCTGTGGCCATCATAGGCGGTCAAATTTATGCCTGTGGGAATGGTTTCGATAAGCGCACTCACCCCCAAATGGCGCAAATACTCTTCCGTGGATGTGGTGGGGGTAATGACCGCTTGGCAGCGATTGGCGAATCGACGAATCAGAAAGTGCACCAGCACAGCCTTCAACCGTTCTCCCGGCAATGGCAGATAATGTACATAACGCTCCATACGGGTGTGGTAGGTAAAGACGACGGGGATCTTGAGCCGTCGGGCCAACCGCATGCCCTTGCTGCCAAGCCAATAAGGATGGTGCACGTGAACGACGTCAAAGCGCTGCGCCGAAAATTGCTGGCGTGTGATAGGCGACCAAAGACTGGCCAAGGGGAAATTCATTTTCCTACTAAAGCCGACAGATGGGATCCGGATCACTTGTGAATCTGGTTCAGTGACCAGTGGCAAACTGTAGGTCGGGGCGAACACCCTAACCAGATGGTTACGCTGCGTTAGACCGCGCCGCAGTCGATCAATCGAAATGGGTACCCCGCCAACAAAGGGCAAATAAGTGTTGGTGAACATCGCGACGGCTAATGGCTCATCGTTGGTTTGTTCATCGCCATAACTAAAATCTTGATAGTACCGATCCTGCTTGATGATTTTGCCATAGACCCGCACCGCCAACAGCCCGAGTAGTGTGGTAACTACCAGTAAGTTAAACAAACTCATGTAGAAAAATGAAAACAAAAACAGCTTAATCGTTTCAAACCTATAGCGCAGATTGCCGAGGCTGTTCTCAACCATAACGGGATAAAAATCCGCCCGTTCGCCCTGCACCTTTACCAACGTGAATTGGTATTTATCTTGTTTTTCCAATAGCAGCCCGCCAGTTTGCCCGACGCTAATGTAGTTGACCCGATGCTGTATCTGGTGAGAATAGTGTTCCTCGCCAAGCGAAAAAACCGCTGTAACCTGCGCCGCAGAAAATTGCGCCAACAGCGGATCGACTGGATGAGCGCCTAGCAACGGGGAATAATTCATAAAAACGAAGCGATTCTGAAATCGCTGCGCCAACGCCAACTCCTCGCTCAGCCAGCGCCGTTGCCATGCTAAGGGGGTATGGCCGGTGCCGTCTAGCATAATGAAATAGCTGTCTGCCAGATGAAACGAATACAAGAACGGCCCAAAATAACGATAGTAATTTTGGGCGCCGAAACCCTCGACCTCGTTTTCCCCTACCGATAACAGAAACGGAATATTGGCGCGGGTCATCCCCTTATACAACAGTTGGTACTTTGATTCGGCGCCGTCATAAACTGCGTTCCCGACCGATATAATAAAGTCAACCTGATGGCTGATCAGCTCAGGTACAACCCATTTGTCAAAAATCTGCAGCGAATTATTGATCGAGCCAACCACGGCAAAATTAAAGTCGCTCTGATCGCGCAACGACGCCTCAATAGCATTGACCTGTTGCGCATTAATCGCCTTATAGTCGGTGTAAGCTAGGTAGGTATAGGCTCGAAAACAGATGAGCACCAACCCCAAGAGCACCAGGATTTTCAACGCTAGGTCTAGATTGTTTTTTTTCGTCATGTGCGCGTTCCCTGTGCGCGAGATGTTTACGGCACCCGTTAAGTTGCCAGCGAGGCCGTTGCGGTAAAAAAACCCCAAGAACCGAGTTATTTAACATTCACGACTCGCTCGACCCGGCGATCGACAGCCAAAAGATCTTGCTCGAGCTGTAATCGCCATTGTTCCAGCTGCATGCTATTCAAATCAGGAGGAACCGACACGGGTGTCCCAAACAATAGGGTGACCTGGCTAAAGGGCAGCGGGATTTCCAGGGCATCCCAACGTTTCGAGAAGACGAACTTATGATTACTGGCAACCGATATGGGAATAATCGCCGCATTCATCTTCGAGGCAATCCAAACGATTCCCCCCTTAACTTGGTGTTTAGGACCTAAGGGACCATCCGCCGCCGTGCCAACGGTTAGCTCCTGGCGCACTCTGATAAACAGGGTTTGCATCGATTGGCGGGTGGCCAGATCCGGAATCAATAGGCTGCCAAAACCAAAGCGCCGACAGATCGTTGCAATGGCGTCACCGCGGTCCGACTCACTGCTGATGACACAGCCTCGATAGCCTTGTAACAGGGGCAATATGGGCACATATTTGCCGTGCCAGAAGTACAGGAAGGTAGGTTTATCGCTCTTGTAGGGGTCGTCATAGAAACGGCGATCGACGATGCGTATTCGCCAGGTCAGCTTCAACAAATGCAGAGATAGGCCCGCAAGGTGACCGCGCCATTGACGCAGATAGGTGCTCTTTAGTTTTAGTGGTTCACGGCCATTTGGCATCAGCGGCTCCCTGCGCTATTCGATATCCTTGATTCCAACCATAACGCTGACAGCGACTGTTGACACAGCGCGGCTAGGGCCTCACTTGTGCAAAAATCGCCAATTCATTGACCGCCCGCTGAGTCGTCGCCACAGCGGTTGGTTCATGCCATTGCGGTTCGGCTCGAGGCTTGGATTGATTTGACGCCCAGAGCCTGCACAGCAACTAGGGCAACCAACGCTTGCGCAACTGGCCCTCAAATGCGCCAAATAGAGCGGCGGTCGCGCCCTTGATGCGCTGTTCGAGGCTCTTGTGCGGCACCCATTGCACCTTATACACCTCCGCCTGTGCGCAGACGCGCTGTAAATAGGCGTCACTGGTCGATATCTCGTCAACCAGGTTTAACTTGAGCGCGTCTTCGGCCAGCCAGAAATCCCCTTCCGACACCTTATCGATATCGAGTCCACTGCGATGACGTTTAACCAGCGCTTTAAAATGACCGTGAATGGCGCCAAGATCCAATAAATGCTTTTGCCGACCTTCATCGGTATTTTCCCCCAACAGGGTCAGGGGTGCCTTATGTTTGCCTGCGGTCAAGACATCCACATCTACGTCCAAGCGTTTCAGCAAACGATGGACATTGGGTATTTGTGAGACGACGCCGATAGACCCGACAATGGCGAACGGAGCGGCTAGGATCCGATCGGCCACACAGGCCATCATATACCCGCCACTCGCGGCGACCTGGTCGACGCAGGCCGTCAAGGTCAGACCCGCGTCGGTTAAGCGCACTAATTGGGACGCGGCCAAGCCGTAGCCGGTTACCGAACCGCCCGGGCTCTCGATGGCGATAACCACCTCCTCTCCGGGCTGGGCAATGCTCAGTATGGCTGTCACTTCTTGGCGTAAATTGGCCAATTGAGAGGCATGAATATCGCCCTTAAATGTTAGGTAATAGGCGTTCTTAGCCGTAGAATCAGACTTTTCAGCACTCTTATCGGCCACCTTACGCGCTTTTAGGACCTTTTTTAGGGCCTTCTTGGTCAGCATTTGTTGGCGCATGCGCAACCCAATATCGTCGAAGGCGCGGTTAAGGTGTTGAATAACGAGCTTGCCCTGGTTGGGTCCCTCACCGCCAAGTTTGGATGCCCGAACGAACACGCCCAGTAAGACCACGGCGGCAACGAGAAAGGTCAGGGTTTTAAGTAAGAACAGGACATAATCAGACCACAAAATAGTACACTCCTAATATTTGAACGACTGTTTCAAACATATGTTTGATTTTTAAACTTCGCTACACCTACAATGTATAGAGGCACCAGTTGGTGTCAATACTCAAACTTTGCAAGAGGAGCAAAACGGATGAGCAGCCTAATCGATGCTTTTAACCAAATAGAGTCTCGTTTTAATGCAACAGCCGCGGCCGGGCTTGATGTTGTGTTTCAATTTGCCATCGATGATGACGCTTACCATCTCATCGTCAAGGACGGACAATGTACCTTAACCGTCGGCGACCATGAGGATCCGACGGTCACCCTGATTATGGATAGAGCCACCTTTGAAGAGGTCGTCAGCGGTGATTTGAACGGCATGCAAGCTTTTATGGCCGGGCGTCTGCGCACCGAAGGCGATATGATGTTAGCGACCCGATTAGCGACTCTATTTGCCCTGTAAATCTGTTCACTGTTAACCTATGCCGGCCTGGGCCGGTACCTTGCCTGAGCAGCTAAACCTTAAGCACATTGAGCGAGTGCACGGCTAATTTCAAGATATCCAGATTTTCGCTGGAACTCAGTAATCCCTCCAGGTAGAACTCTAGACTCGACAACGCATCGGCAAACAGCTCCAACTGATCAGGATCGATGAGGGTGCCCTTTTCAAGTAACTCGCGCTGAATAAACACAATGATTCGAGACACAATGGTCGCGGCCTGCTCGCTGTTTAAAAATATCAGCGCACCGCGCACCCCGACCAGTGTTGCAACGACATTGGATAGGTGCAGCCGATCCCCTTCAGAGTCCATATAGGCCGAAATGGCGCGTTTGGCCAGGGCCAAACCGCCCTCCGATTCATCGATTAAAATCACGCGGGCCTCATGCAAT